>NZ_DJTF01000204.1:0-561 GCF_002438125.1 Pseudomonas sp. UBA6315 | reverse complement strand
GCGGTGGCGGTGGTGACCAAGCGGATTCGCCCGCTGCAGGTCAACAACCAGACCGTGCACCAGATCGGCATCCCGCTGCACTGGGGCTTCACCGGCGCAACGCGGCACGGCTACCTGACCAACACCCTGGTGCCGTTCCTCGGTGATGGCAACACGCAGACGCCGGAGTCCAAGTCGTTCCTCGTCAAAGTGGAGAAAATCTGATGGCCAGCCAAGACATCATCGCCCGCTCGGCCACCACCACCGTACCGCCCTCGGTACGCCAGCAGCAGGAAGTCGCCAAGCTGATCGACACCACCAAGTGCATCGGCTGCAAGGCCTGCCAGGTGGCGTGTTCGGAGTGGAACGAGCTGCGTGACGAGGTCGGCCACAACCACGGCACCTACGACAACCCCCAGGACCTCACCGCCGAGACCTGGACCTTGATGCGCTTCACCGAGCACGAGCGCGACGACGGCAACCTGGAGTGGCTGATCCGCAAGGATGGCTGCATGCACTGCGCCGACCCAGGTTGCCTGAAGGCCTGCCCGAGCCCGGGGGCGATCATCAAGCACGCCAACG
>NZ_DJTF01000051.1:0-47861 GCF_002438125.1 Pseudomonas sp. UBA6315 | reverse complement strand
TCGAGGTTTTGACATGAAAGTTTTGATCATCGGCAGCGGCGGCCGTGAGCACGCCCTGGCCTGGAAAGTCGCCCAGGACCCACGCGTCGAGAAAGTCTTCGTTGCCCCGGGCAACGCCGGCACCGCCATCGAAGCCAAGTGCGAGAACGTCGCCATCGACGTCACCGCCCTCGAGCAACTGGCCGATTTCGCCGAGAAGAACGTCGACCTGACCATCGTCGGCCCAGAAGCGCCACTGGTCATCGGCGTCGTCGACCTGTTCCGCAGCCGCGGCCTGGACTGCTTCGGCCCGACCAAGGGCGCGGCCCAGCTGGAAGGTTCCAAGGCCTTTACCAAGGACTTCCTGGCACGCCACAAGATCCCGACCGCCGACTACCAGAACTTCACCGAGATCGAGCCAGCCCTGGCCTACCTGAAGGAAAAGGGCGCGCCGATCGTGATCAAGGCTGACGGCCTGGCCGCAGGCAAGGGCGTGATCGTCGCCATGACCCTGCAGGAAGCCGAAGACGCCGTGCGTGACATGCTCGCCGGCAACGCCTTCGGTGACGCAGGTTCGCGGGTGGTGATCGAAGAGTTCCTCGACGGCGAGGAAGCCAGCTTCATCGTCATGGTCGACGGCCACAACGTGCTGCCCATGGCCACCAGCCAGGACCACAAGCGCGTCGGCGACCAGGACACCGGCCCCAACACCGGCGGCATGGGTGCCTACTCCCCGGCGCCGGTGGTCACCGCCGACGTGCACCAGCGCGTGATGGACCAGGTGATCTGGCCGACCGTGCGCGGCATGGCCGAGGAAGGCAACGTGTACACCGGCTTCCTGTATGCCGGCCTGATGATCGACAAGGCGGGCAACCCCAAGGTCATCGAGTTCAACTGCCGCTTCGGCGACCCTGAAACCCAGCCGGTCATGCTGCGCCTGGAATCGAGCCTGGTGCTGCTGATCGAAGCCGCCTTCGCCAAGGCCCTGGACAAGGTCGAGGCCCAGTGGGACCCGCGCCCGAGCCTGGGCGTGGTGCTGGCCGCCGGTGGCTACCCGGGCGACTACGCCAAGGGCGAGGTGATCAACGGCCTGGATGCAGCCGCCAAGATCGAAGGCAAGGTGTTCCACGCCGGCACTTCGCTCAAGGATGGCCAAGTGGTCAGCAACGGCGGCCGCGTGCTCTGCGCCACCGCCATGGGCGCCAGCGTAGCCGACGCCCAGCAGCAGGCCTACCGCCTGGCCAAGGAAGTGTCCTGGAGCGGTAGCTTCTACCGCACCGACATCGGCTACCGGGCCATCGCCCGCGAGCGCGGTGAACACCAGCAGTAAGTTTTACCGAATGGCCGCTGCGCCTAGCGCATGCGGCATTCGGCTCGTCGACGAGGCCCCACTGGGGCCTTGCCTTCGACTTGGCGCGCCGCGCATAGTTAATACCCGGCACATCGGCTAGGAAGGGATCTCGTAGTGCGTCGGCTTCGGATTGCCACAGCTCTGATCGTCAGCTTGCTGACCTTGCTCTGCCTGCTCCCGGCTTCGGCCGAGCAAGGCGGTGGCTGGTCCGTTCTGCTCGACGAACAGGCCAACCTGCAATTGAGCGATGTGCGTTCCGATCGCTATCGCAGCCAGTTCAGCCCCACCACCCTCGGCGAACTCGATGCCGCCCCTGCCGAACAGGCACTGTGGCTGCATTACCGCCTGGAACCGGGTGACCAGGAGCAGCTGCTGCGGGTATTCGCCCCCGACCTTTCCCACCTGGACCTGTACGCCCTCGATGGCGACAAGTTGCTGCGCCAGCTGCGCCATGGCCGCCAGGCCGGCAACGCCAGCCCGACCCTGCGCGGCAGCGACCATGTACTGCCACTGCCCAACAGCACGCACCCGCTGGATATCTACCTGCGCCTGGTCTCCGAGCACCAGCTGCGCCCGGCCATCAGCCTCGAGCCTGCGGCCGTGGCCGCCTCCGACCATAGCCTGCCGTTGCTGTTCGGCATGCTCTTCGGCGGTTTGCTGATGCTGATCCTGCACAACCTGATCCGCTTCCTCTACACCCGCTCCAGCACCACCCTGATTCTTGCCCTGTACCACGGCCTGATGCTGCTCAGCGGCCTGATCCTGCTCAACCTCAGCGGCCCCTGGTGGCACCTGTGGCACAGCGCACAAACCCCTGCCGCCTACCTCACACTCGTGCTGGCGGGCCTGGCGGGGTTGTATTTCACCCAGCACTTCTTCGCCCCCTGCCGCTCGCCGCGGCTCGACCGCCTGCTGCAGGGCGAAATGCTGGTCACCGCGGTCAGCGGGCTGATCCTGCTGTTCGTCGACACCCTGCCGCTCAACCTGATGACCTATGCCCTGCTGGCCCTGGGCAGCCTGACCATGCTGCTGGTCAGCAGCTACCACTGGTACAAGGGCTACACGCCGGCACGGCTGTTCAGCCTGGCCATGCTGGTGTTCAACCTCGGTGGCCTGGTACTGCTGCCGGCCCTGCTGGGCCTCACCCGCACCTCCACGCCATGGCTGCTGTGCATCCTCATGGGCCTGACGGTGGTGTGCGGGCTGCTGCTCAACCTGGCCGTCAGCGAGCGCCTGCGGCGCATGAGCGAAGAGCGTTTCAGCGCCAGCCGAGCGCTGGCCGCCAGCGATGCCGAAATCAATGCCAAGGCCGAGTTCCTGGCCAAGATCAGCCACGAAATCCGCACCCCGATGAACGGCGTGCTGGGCATGACCGAGCTGCTGCTGGGCACGCCGCTGTCGGTCAAGCAGCGCGACTACGTGCAGACCATCCACAGCGCCGGCAACGAACTGCTCACGCTGATCAACGAGATTCTCGACATTTCCAAGCTCGAATCGCGGCAGATCGAACTGGACGACGTGCAGTTCGACCTCAACGCCCTGATCGAGGATTGCCTGAACATCTTCCGGGCCAAGGCCGAGCAGCAGAACATCGAGCTGATCAGCTTCACCCAGCCGCAGGTACCGCGGGTGATCAGCGGCGACCCGACGCGCCTGCGCCAGGCCCTGTCGAGCCTGCTGGAAAACGCCCTGAAGAACACCGACCAGGGCGAGATCCTGCTGGTGGTGGCGCTGGACCAGCGCGGCGAAGTGCCACGCCTGCGCATCGCCGTGCAGGACAGCGGCGAGCCGCTGCCGGCCGCCGAGCGCGAAGCCTTGCTGCAGGCCGAACTGCACAGCCACCACTTCCTTTCCAGCAACAAGCTCGGTGGCCACCTGGGCCTGGTGATCGCCAAGCAGCTCATCGGCCTGATGCAGGGCGAGTTCGGCATCAAGAGCAGCACCAGCATGGGCAACACCCTGTGGCTGACCCTGCCGCTCGACCCCTCGCGCCTGGAGCAGCCGCCGGCCGACCTCGACGGCCCGCTGCGCGACGCCCGGGTGCTGGTGGTGGACGACAACGACACCTGCCGCAAGGTGCTGGTGCAACAGTGCAGCGCCTGGGGCATGAATGTCAGCGCGGTGCCGTCCGGCAAGGAAGCGCTGGCCCTGCTGCGAACCAAGGCGCACCTGCGCGACTACTTCGACGCGGTGCTGCTCGACCAGAACATGCCTGGCATGACCGGCATGCAGCTGGCGGCCAAGATCAAGGAAGACCCGAGCCTGAACCACGACATCCTGGTGGTGATGCTCACCGGCATCAGCAACGCGCCGAGCAAGGTCATCGCCCGCAACGCCGGGGTCAAGCGCATCCTCGCCAAGCCGGTGGCCGGCTACACCCTGAAGACCACCCTGGCCGAAGAACTGGCCCAGCGCGGCCGCGAGCAGGCGGTGCCGAGCAGCGTGGCGAACACGCCATCGGCGCCGGAGCTTCCGGGGGACTTCCGCGTGCTGGTGGCCGAAGACAACAGCATCTCGACCAAGGTGATCCGCGGCATGCTGGGCAAGCTGAACCTGGAGCCTGACACCGCCAGCAACGGCGAAGAAGCCCTGCAGGCGATGAAGGCCCAGCGCTATGACCTGGTGTTGATGGACTGCGAAATGCCGATTCTCGATGGTTTCTCCGCGACCCAGCAGCTGCGCGACTGGGAGCTGGCCAACCAGCGCCGGCGCACGCCGGTCGTGGCCCTGACCGCGCACATCCTGGCCGAGCACAAGGAGCGCGCGCGCCTGGCCGGCATGGATGGGCACATGGCCAAGCCGGTGGAGCTTTCGCAGCTGCGCGAGCTGATCCAGTACTGGGCCAGGCAGCGCGAAGCCAAGGCTGACGATCCGCTGCATACCTCCTGAACTATAGTGGCTGCATCCCCCGCGTCACGGGTAAGCCCTGCCCTCGACGGCCCTGCCAGGAATCGCGCTCATGCTCCATGAGTTGTTCAGTGTCTACCTCAAGATGCTCGTGCTCTACAGCCCGTTCTTCGTGCTGTCGTGCTTCATCAGCCTGACCCGCGGCCACTCCAGCAAGGAGCGCAAGCAGCTGGCCTGGAAGGTGGCCTTTGCGGCGCTGGTTGCCAGCGTGCTGTTGTATCTGTTCGGCCGGGTGATCTTCGGTATCTTCGGCATCACCGCCGACGCCTTTCGCATCGGCGCCGGCAGCGTGCTGTTCATCTCGGCCCTGAGCATGGCCCAGGGCAAGCCGGCCGTTCAGGCCGACAACGTGCAGCAGGATGTGACCATCGTGCCGCTGACCATCCCGCTCACGGTAGGCCCCGGCACCATCGGTGCACTGCTGGTGATGGGCGTGGGGCAACCGCATTGGGACGACAAGCTGCTGGCAATCATCAGCATTGCCCTGGCCAGCTTCACCGTGGGCCTGGTGCTGTACCTCTCGCATGGCATCGAGCGCATTCTCGGCGACCAGGGCCTGCAGATCGTCAGCCGGCTGATGGGCTTGTTCGTCTGCGCGCTGGCGGCGCAGATCATCTTTACCGGGATCAAGGGCTACCTGCTGCCCTAGACCTGCATCTCATGGATGTCCTTGAGCGACATCACGTGCAGCCCTCGTTCGACCTTGCTGCGCCAAAGCAGGTCGAACTGCAGGGTATTGAAGCGCACCAGCTCGGCGTTGACCCGCATGTTGCGCCGCTCGCGGAACAGAAAGCCCGCCGTGAAAGCCGATCCCTCCCCCGCTTCGTGATACAGGACGATGTCAACGTAGTTGCTGCTCGAAGGCGCGCATGACAACAGCTGAAATTGCGCGCGCTGATGGCTTTGCGACTCGAAATGCAGCAATGGCTGGCCGTTTCTTTTCAGCGCTTCGAACGTCAGTGACATGTGGCTGGCGTGCGCTTGCCCGGCGACGGCACCGATCCTGGCCAGCACCTGCTCGACCTTTATCGCACGCTGTGGATCAGGCCAGTGGACCTGTTCTGCCGACTTCGCGTCCGTGCCCAGGTGCATCAGCTTTCTCAGGTAATAGCGGTACTGCGCTTCGGCCGATTCGTGCGGCACGTCACTCATGGTCGCATCCTCGGCCCACAACGACGCCAGCTTCACCGCCTCGCGCTGACGCGCGTTGGTGCCAGGGAGCAAGGACACCAGGCTGCCACCCACCACGGCGGCTTCATGTCGGTCCATGGCTAGCCTCCTGTTCGAGCAGGCCCAGCTGCCTGATGTGTTTGCCATGCTCGCTGGACTCGAGCACGGCGTGCAGCTTGCGGTGATCAGATTCAGACACGTAGTCGCTCAGTATCACAACGCTTTCGCGCAGGTCGATCCCTTTGGCCAAACCGTCGTGGGCCAGCCCGCAGAGATCGATCGATGGGCCCGGTAACAGAACGCCCAACTCATGGACGACGCCGCTTCTGGCAACGGTGAATGAACTCAGGCACTGCTGCGCCGGATTCTGGGTCAGCTGGGTAACGGCCGCTTGCAGATAGCCGGATAGGCCGGGGTGGCGTGCCTGCAACCTGTCCCTGAGCAAATTCAGCGGCAAGGCGACGGCACTCTCCTGGTAATCGCTGTGACTGCGGGTGAGAACCCAGCCACGCTCCTCCAGTGCCGTGCGGTAGCCGCTGTACCAAGGCGCATAGTTGGCAAAACGTGAGCCATTGAGTTTGTCTGAGCGCAGCTGGGCGTACAGCAGAGAGTCCAGCGCGTACTGCCTTTGTGGCAGCGCTGCTTGCGCGACCAGCAAGGCCGTGCCGCCAGCGAGCCACAGGGAATAGCTTTCCTTACTCATCGAAATACCTCGAGTTTCAAGCGCAGAAAAAGAAAACGGGGCCATGAGGCCCCGCTGCAGATCAGATCTCGAATTCGCTGACGGCCTGCACCGCCTTTTCGATGAGCTTGCCTTCGATCGACGCCCGCACCTCGTCGGTGTACACCACCTCGTTGAAGCTCAGCACGACCGAACCGCTGTACCGCTCCGTGCTCGAGCTCTTCCACTCGAACACCACGGTATCCAGGTCGTTTTCGCTCGGCGAAGCACTGAAGGCGTTCACCAGCATGAACAGTTCACCCTCGGGGGTTTCGATGCAAGCCGCCAGGCCCGTGGTCGAGACCGGGTGGCCCTTGATGTTCTGCTTGTAGATTTCCTGCGCTTCGGTGATACCGCCCAGCGCCTCCAGGCCCTTGCCGATCAACTGGGTGATGGCCTCGCCCAGCGGGCCGCCGAGCAAGGCCTGGCCGGCAGCACTGGCGACCTTGAAGGCCACCGGCCCCAGGGTCAGCGAGCGGCTTTGGTCGTAGTCACGCTCGTACGAGCGTTTGCCCACCACCCAGCCGCAGGTGCGCATCACTTCCAGGAACTTGTTGAACCAGGCCTCGGATTCGCCATCGCGATCATGCTGCTTGGAAGCCACGCGAGAGGCGAATTGAAAAGTGGTTTTGGCATCGCGGCGGTTTTGCGCGGAAATGCCAGCGCTCAGCGCCAGGAGGGATTGTTCGACGACGGCGATGCTATCGCCACTGACGGGGGTTTGATCGGTCATGTGCAGAGTACCTTGAAGGCCCCGACGGGGATCGTCGAGGGGCCTTCACCCTATGCTGCAAACGACGGGGGAGCAGGCATGACCCGTTTCCCTTGGTGCTCAGCCTGCGCTGGGGTACCAGCGCGGCGTGTACACCCACTGGGTGCCATCGGCCTTGGGGAACTGGCAGGTGGTGGAGGAGCCCAGCAGCACCATGGTGCGCATGTCGACCATCTCCGGCACCAGCTCGGCCAGCGACACCACCTTGAGCGTCTGCCCAGGCCTGCCGATGTCACGGCCAAGCACTACCGGTGTACTCCCCTCACGGTGCCGACGCACAACCTCCAGCGCCCGCCCAAGCTGGTGCGGCCTGGATTTGGAAATCGGGTTGTAGAAGGCCAGTACCAGGTCGGCCTGGGCCGCCAGGTCCAGGCGTTTTTCGATGATTGACCAGGGCTTGAGGTTATCCGACAGCGACATCACGCAGAAGTCATGCCCCAGCGGCGCGCCGGCCTGGGCAGCGGTGGCCAGCGACGCTGAAACCCCCGGCAGCATTTGCAGGTCGACACGGTGCCAGGCCGGGTCGTCGGATTCGTGCAGCGCTTCGAGCACTGCGGCAGCCATGGCGAACACGCCTGGGTCGCCCGACGACACCACCACCACCGAACGGCCTTGGGCGGCGAGCTCGAACGCATGCCTGGCGCGCTGCATTTCTTCACGGTTGTCGGTGCAGTGCAGCACCTGGTCGTCGCGGAACGGGTCAGCCATGCGCACATAGGTTTCATAGCCCAGCACGTCTTCGGCGCGCGCCAGCTCGGCCTTCACCGCAGGCACCATCAGTTCGGCGGCGCCCGGGCCAAGGCCGATCACTGCCAGGCGGCCACGGCGGCGACCGACCTGGGCCACATCGACAGGCGCCGGGGCGATGGCGATGACCATGTCTGCCTGCTCCACCAGCGTGGCGCCAGGTACTTCGTCGGCCAGCAGGTTGGCCAGGCTGGCGGAATGCGGCGCAAAGCGCAGGCCCACGCCAAGCGCCGCGGCCGCTTCATGCAGCGCGGGCTCGGCCATTAAGGTATCGACGGCCAGCAGGCAAGCCAGTGCCTGCTCCGCCAGGCCTGCCTCACGCAGAGCGTCGCGAATCCGCGCCAGCAAATCTGGCCCGGCTTCGGCAAGCGCCACCACCAGCGAGCGGCGGTGGATCAGCAACTCGTCACGGCTGGCCGGGCGTGCATCGCAGCCCACATGAATGGTGCGCTGGGCACTGTCGCTGGCCGGCAACTGTGCCTGCTGCAACCAGGGCGCGTCGCCTTCGACACGCACCGCTTCGCCTGCCAGCAGGTCGGAGACGAAACGCTTGCCCTGCTCGATATCCGCCAAGGCATAGCCTTCGGGCGGGTTCAGCAGGCAGGTGCCAAAGCGCAGCTCGCCACTGGTGGTGATGGCTGCCGCCACGCCCAGCGCGTCGCCCAGCTCGCGGGCCATGACGTTGACGCCACTCAGCCCGCCAAGCAGCGGCACCACGGCGCTGCCGTCCTCGGCCACTGCCAGCACCGGCGGCTCCTCGCCCTTCTCGCCAAGCAGGCTGGCAAGGCTGCGGATGACGATGCCTGCCGCGCACAAGGCGACGATCGGCGTGCCCTGCAGGTACAGCGCGCGCAGCGTGTCGCCGAACGCCTGGTAGTACGCATCGGCGCCTTCGACCCGGCCACTGAGGCCGTGAATCGTCGCCGCCGGATAACGCTGCTGGATCCGTTGCGCCGTGGCCAGGCTGCCCGGGCCGAGGACGAGGATTGCCGGGGCGCTGTGCATGCTCATCCCTGCCATTTTTCACCCGGCACGATGATCAGCGAGAAGTAAGGCGAGGATTGCGGGTCGACCTCGTCCAGCGGCACGATCTTCTGGTTGGCCATGGTGGCGCGCTCGACGTACAGCGCACGCCCGTCCAGGCCCAGTTCCACCAGCACCTCACGTACCTTGGGGAAATTGCGCCCAAGCTTCATGATCACCGCCGCATCGGCGTCGGCCAGGCGCCGCTTGAGCTCCTCGGCAGGCAGCACGCCCGACAGCACCGACAAGCTCTGGTTGCGATACACCAGCGGTGCGCCCAGCACCGAAGCGCCGCCGAGCATCGAGCAGACGCCCGGGATCACTTCGGCCTCGAAGCGCTGCGCCAGGCGGTCATGCAGGTACATGTAGGAGCCGTAGAAGAACGGGTCGCCCTCGCAGATCACCGCCACGTCGCGCCCGGCCTCCAGGTGTTCGGCCACCTGCACGCTGGCTTCATCGTAGAAGTCGCTGATCACCTGCTCGTAGGACAGCGGCGCCGGCAGCGCCTCGGTGGTCACCGGGTACACCAGCGGCAACAGGGCCTGTTCGCCTTGCAGGTGCGCCTCGATGATGCCGAAGGCATTGCCACGCTTGCCCTTGGCCACGAAGTAGGCGACCACCGGGGCCTCGCGCAACAGGCGCAGGGCTTTGACGGTGATCAGTTCAGGGTCGCCCGGGCCTACGCCCAGGCCCAGCAGACGTCCGCGCGGCGCCATCATTCCACCTCCGTGGCCAGGGCGTTGACTGCGGCGGCAGCCATCGCGCTGCCGCCCAGGCGGCCCTGCATGATCACGAACGGCACGCCGCGGCTGTCGGCGGCGAGCATCGCCTTGGACTCTGCCGCGCCGACGAAGCCGACCGGGAAGCCGAGGATCAACGCAGGCTTGGGTGCGCCGGCGTCGAGCATTTCCAGCAGGTAGAACAGCGCGGTCGGCGCGTTGCCGATCACCACCACGCTGCCTTCCAGGTGCGGCCGCCACAGCTCCAGCGCCACCGCCGAGCGGGTGTTGCCAGCGTCTTTGGCAAGGCCCGGGACGCTGGGGTCGCGCAGGGTGCAGATGACCTGGTTGTTGGCCGGCAGGCGCGCACGGGTGATGCCTTCGGCCACCATGTGCGCATCGCAGAGGATCGGCGCGCCGTTGGCCAGGGCTTCACGCCCGGCACGGCCGGCACCTTCGGAGAACTGCAGGCCGTCGATCGCCTCGACCATGCCGCAGGCGTGGATCACCCGCACGGCCAGCTTTTCCAGGTCGGCGGGAATCCGCTCGAGCCGGGCTTCCTCGCGGATGATCCGGAAGGAATTGCGATAGATCTCCTGACCATCGCGGATGTAGTCAATCATCAAGGTGCTCCGTCGGCAGGGCGAGCATGGCGCCTGCTTCATTCAAGGTGAGGTCGGTGGCGCGCAGGGCACCGAAGCCCGGTTGGCGCGCGTCACGCAAATAGAGGTCGTAGCGGCCCGGGGCACGGGCCAGCAGGGTGGCCGGGGCGACATGGGCCATGGCACAGGAGCGGGCGCAGCCCGACAGGTGCACGCTGGCCGGGGCACCTGCGGGCAGCAGCGCCGACAACGCCAGCGCGTCGGCCTTGGTCTGCCCGAGCGCCTTGGCGCAGCCGCTGGCACCGGTGCAGGCGACGATGCGCGCCAGGGGTTCGTGGGCGTGACACAGCAGGCCCAGGGCCGACAGCGTGCGCTGGGCCTGCGCCAGGCCGGCGGGGTCGATGTTGGTCAGCACCAGGCTCTGCCAAGGGCTCAGGCGCACGCTGGCGTCGCCTTGCTCGCGAGCGACCTGGGCGATGCCTCGCAGCATGGCGGGAGTGAACCTGCCCAGCGGTGGCGCCACGCCCAGGGCCAGGCCCTGCTGCTGGTCGATGGCGCCGAGCCATGGGCTTTGAGCCGCCTCACGGCGCCAGCCGAGCACGGCCGCATCGCGGCGCACCTGCAGGCCAAGGCCATCGACGAACTGTTCGGCCGGGCACGCCTGCAGCAGCTGGCGCATGCGCGCCTGCTCGGGGGTCGCCAGGTCGAGGAAGCGTTCGAGCACCGCCCGCACCAGCGCCAGGCCCTGCGCCAGCGGTACGGCGCCGAGCGCGCGACTGCTGGCCGGGCTGCCGGCAAGGCCGAATGCCAGCCAGGTCTGCTGTTCGAGGCGCAGGGCGCAGAGCCACAGGTCGTGGGGGTGTTCGAGCATGGCCAGGCCTTCGCCGCCGTCCAGCTGCACGGCAAACTTGGCCGACAGCTGGTGAAAGCGTGGCGTACCTTGCAGCAGGTCGAGAATCTGCCCGGCCAGCGGCCGCACATCCAGCAGCATCGCCGGGTCATGCCCGGCCAAGGGGCTGAGCATCAGGTTGCGCACATCATCGCTGGCCGCATCCCGTGGGCCGAGCCCGGCTGCCAGCAGGCTGTCGAGCAACCCTGCGTGGTCGTTGCCGATGCCGCGAATCTGCAGGTTGCCGCGGTTGGTCGCCTCGATCACCCCCGAGGCATAGCGCTCGGCCGCCCCCGCCACCGCCTCGGCCTGCTCGGCCAGCAGCAGGCCGCCGGGCAGCTTGATGCGGCAGATGCCGCCGTCACGGGCACTGACGATGCGCCACAACCCCGGGCAGGCCGAGGGACGGGGCGAAACGGTAGGGGTATGGACCTGCTTCAAAGGGGCGTCCGGCAATCGCTGAAAATGCGCTTGAGTGTAGAAGGCGCGGTATTATGCCTGCTTTGTCCGGCGGCATGAAAAGCCGGTGGTCGCGGATGATGGGCGGATTGGATCGAATGGCACCCTGGCTGACAGTAATAGGCATTGGCGAAGACGGTTTCAGCGGCCTGGGCAAGCAGGCCCGGCGCGCCCTGCTGGGCGCTTCGCGGATCATCGGCAGCCCTCGCCAGCTGGCCTTGCTGCCGCGCTGCATCAGTGGCGCGCGGCAGGACTGGCCAAGCCCGTTTTCCCTGGCCCCGGTGCTGGCACTGCGCGGCGAGCCGGTGTGCGTGCTGGCCAGCGGCGACCCGATGTTCTACGGCGTGGGCGCCAGCCTTGCGCGGCAGGTCGCGGCCGAAGAAATGCAGGTGCTGTCGATGCCCTCCTCCTGTGCCCTGGCCGCCGCGCGCCTTGGCTGGCCACTGCAGGAGGTGCAGGTGGTGTCGGTGGTGGCGCGCCCGCTGGCTGCGCTCAATGCCCACCTGTACAGCGGCATGCGCCTGCTGGTGCTGAGCAATGATGGCGATAGCCCCGCGGCCATCGCGGCGTTGCTGCGCGAGCGCGGCTTCGGGCCGAGCCGCCTGCAGGTATTCGAACACCTGGGTGGGCCGGCCGAGCGCGAGCTTTCGGGCAGTGCCGACGATTGGCCCTATCCGGCGGCGGCCGCGCTCAATCTGGTCGCCATCGAATGCCAGGCCACGGCGGATGCACCGCGCCTGTCGCGCCTGGCCGGCTTGCCAGACTCCGCGTTCCGCCACGACGGCCAGCTGACCAAGCGCGATGTGCGCGCAATCACCCTCGCCCGCCTGGCGCCACAGCCGGGCGAACTGCTGTGGGACGTGGGCGCCGGCTGCGGCTCGATCGGCATCGAATGGATGCGCGCCCATCCCGCCTGCCGGGCAGTGGCGATCGAGGCCGATGAAGGCCGCCAGGGTTTCATCGAACACAATCGCGACGCCCTGGGCGTGCCCGGGCTGCAACTGGTGCGGGGCAAGGCGCCGGATGCGCTGAGCGCGCTGGAGCGCCCGGATGCGACCTTCATCGGCGGCGGCGTCACCCGCGAAGGCGTACTGGCGCTGTGCTGGGAGCGACTGCGCCCGGGCGGGCGCCTGGTGGCCAATGCCGTGACCTTGCAAAGCGAACTGGCCCTGGCGCATTTTCGCGAACGGCACGGCGGCGAACTGACCCGCATCCATGTTGCCCAGGCCCAGCCCCTGGGCGCCTTCGATACCTGGCGCCAGGCCTTGCCGATCACCTTGCTCGAGGTGGTGAAACCCGTCGATGCGTGAAGAAACCCGCGAACAACCGGCCCCGCTGCGCAGTGGCCTGACCACCGGCAGTTGCGCCACCGCCACCAGCCTGGCGGCGGCGCGCCTGCTGCTCACCGGCCAGGTGGATGACGCCGTGAGCATCACCCTGCCCAAGGGCAAGGTGGTGCAGATGCGCCTGGAGTTCTGCCGCCGCGACGGCGAGCGTGCCGAAGCCGGCACACTCAAGGATGCCGGGGACGACCCGGATGTCACCCACGGCGCGCTGCTCTACAGCCAGGTGCGCCTGGTGGCTGAGCCGGGCGTGCGTTTCGTCGCCGGGCTTGGCGTTGGCACGGTCACGCGCCCAGGCCTGGTGCTGGCCGTGGGTGAGCCTGCGATCAACCCGGTGCCCCGGCGGATGATCGGCGAGCACCTGCAGCAGCTGGCCCAGGACTGCGCCTACCCGGGCGGTTTCGAAGTTACGGTAAACGTGCAAGACGGCGAAGCGCTGGCCCTCAAGACCATGAACCCGCGCCTGGGCATTCTCGGCGGGCTGTCGATCCTCGGCACCAGCGGCATCGTGCGGCCGTTCTCGTGCTCGGCGTACATCGCCTCGATCCACCAGGGCATCGACGTGGCCCACACCAATGGCTACCGCCACATCGCCGCCTGCACCGGCAACGCCAGCGAAGACACCATGCGCCGGGTCTACGGCCTGCCGGAAATCGCCCTGATCGAGATGGGCGACTTCGTCGGCGCGGTGCTCAAGCACCTGCGCAAGGTGCCGGTGCCACGCCTGAGCCTGTGCGGCGGCTTCGGCAAGATCAGCAAGCTGGCCGCCGGGCACATGGACCTGCACAGCCGCCATTCGAGCATCGACCTGCCGCAGCTGGCCGGCTGGGCAGCGGATGTGGGCGCCGATGCGCACTTGCAGGCGGCGATCATCGCCGCCAACACCAGCCAGCAGGCCCTGGCCCTGGCGCACGCGGCCGGAGTCGCCCTGGGCGATGCGGTGTGCGCCCACGCCCTGGCCTTCGCCCGCAGCGTGGTGCCGGCGCAGGTGCAGGTGGAAGTGTTCGCCATCGACCGCCAGGGCGGCATCGTCGGCAAGGCGGGTGTGCAATGAGCCGGCGCATCCTGTTGCTCGGTGGCGTCACCGAAGCTATGGCCATCGCCCGCCAGCTTGGGCCGGAACATGTCTACAGCCTGGCCGGAATCGGCCGGGTGCCGCAGGACCTCACCTGCCAGGTGCGGGTCGGCGGCTACGGCGGCGCCGAGGGCCTGGCCCACTACCTGCGCGAGGCGGGCATCACCTTGCTGATCGATGCCACCCACCCCTACGCCGCGCAGATCAGCCGCAATGCTGCCAGCGCCGCCCGCGCCGTCGGTATCCCCTGCTGGGCCTTGCGCCGCCCGGCCTGGCAGGCCCAGCCCGGTGATGACTGGCGTGAAGTGGCGGACTGGGCGGGGCTGATCGAAGCACTCAAGCCCTTCCACAGGCCGTTGTTCACCTTGGGGCGAGAGCCGTTGCAGCATCTCGACGAGATACCCCCGGAGCAGTTCTGGACCCTGCGGGCGCTGGAGGCCTGCCCCGGCAATGAACGCTGCGAGGTGATCGGCGCGCGGGGGCCGTTTCAGCTCGATGACGAGCGGGCCTTGTTTGCCCGCAGGGGGATCGATGTGCTGGTCAGCAAGAACAGCGGCAGCGTGGCGACCGAACCGAAGCTCGAGGTGGCGAGGGAGCTTGGCGTGCCTGTGTTGATACTGCAGCGCCCGACGCTGCCCGAAGTCGACTTGACGTTCGCCCGTGCTGATCTGCTGCTGGCCAGGCTCGAGCCCTGAACGCTCAGGCAGCTAGCACTCCCATATTTCCTACAGCTTATGTGACCGTTGCCCACCATTTACCCAGACAGATCTGAGTGGCCATTGGCTTCTGGACGGCATTAGACTCTAGCCCCCTCCCCGGAAGGCGTCACTCATATGGAAATGCAATGGTGGATCTGGCTGGTGTTCGGCATCGGCCTGATTCTGCTCGAACTGGTCCTGCCCACGTTCTTCATCATCTGGTTCGGCATCGGTGCCGTGCTGGTTTCCCTCATCGCCCTGGCCGCCCCCAGCCTGCAGCTGGATATGCAGGTGCTGCTGTGGGTGCTGTTCTCCTCGGCCACCACGTTGCTCTGGTTCAAGCTGTTCAAGCGCAAGCAGCCTGACGTGCGCTGGACCGCCGACAGCGTGATCGGCGAGGTCGGGTTGCTGACCAGTGCCGTTTCGCAATTCCAGAAGGGCCGGGTGCGCTTCCAGAAGCCGCTGCTGGGCAACGAGGAGTGGGTGTGCATCGCCGACAGCGACATCCCCGCCGGCGAGCGTGTGCGGCTCGTCGCCATCGAAGGTAATACCGCCCGGGTCATTCGGGCCTGATCTCGCAATTAAAAGGAAGTTTGCATAATGACCAGCCTCATCGTCGTAGCCGTCATAGCCCTGTTCGTCCTGGTCACCGTGTTCAAGGGGGTGCGCATCGTGCCCCAGGGCGAGGAGTGGATCGTCGAGCGCCTGGGCCGCTACCACAGCACCCTCAAGCCGGGCCTCAACATCGTCATCCCGTACATGGACGTGGTCGCCTACCGCCTGCCGACCAAGGACATCATCCTCGATGTGCAGGAGCAGGAAATCATCACCCGCGACAACGCCGTGATCGTCGCCAACGCCCTGTGCTTCGCCAAGGTGGTCGACCCGCAGAAAGCGTCCTATGGCGTGCAGAACTTCTCGTTCGCCGTCACCAGCCTGACCATGACCTCGCTGCGCGCCATCGTCGGCGCCATGGACCTGGACGAAGCGCTGTCGAGCCGCGAGCAGATCAAGGCGCGCCTGCGCGAGGCGATGTCCGAGCAGACCGAAGACTGGGGCGTGACCGTGCGCTCGGTGGAAATCCAGGACATCAAGCCGTCCGAGAACATGCAGCTGGCCATGGAGCGCCAGGCCGCCGCCGAGCGTGAGCGCAAGGCCGACGTGACCCGTGCCGAAGGCGCCAAGCAGGCCGCAATCCTCGAAGCCGAGGCACGCCTGCAGTCGGCCAAGCTCGATGCCGAAGCGCAGATCAACCTGGCCGAAGCCTCGGCGCGCGCGATCTCGCTGGTCAAGGAAGCGGTGGGCAACGAGACGGTGCCGGCCATGTACCTGCTGGGCGAGCGCTATGTGGGGGCCATGGAGAACTTGGCCAGCAGCAGCAATGCCAAGGTCGTGGTGCTGCCTGCGGACCTGCAGGAGACCGTGCGTGGCTTGATGGGGCGTAACAAGGCTTGATGGCTGTATCGGCCCTATCGCCGGCAAGCCGGCTCCCACATGGCACTCAAAGCCTGTGGAGCACCTGTGGGAGCCGGCGTGCCGGCGATCAGGGCTGCGCAGCAGCCCCACACACAGGCCAGCCTGCGTCACTTCACCGCACCCCGGCATTTTTACCTATACTCCGCCGTACAATAGCCACCACGATTCCTGACCGGATCTCTCCATGCCCCCACGTCGGCACATAGCCTGGATAGCCTGCCTCGCAGTGCTGTTCAACCTGCTGGCCATGCCGCTGTCTTCTGCCGCGCCCAAGGGCCCGGCCGAGCAGCTGCTGTGGGGGGCTTTCTGTTCCAGCGTGGCCGGCAAGGCCAAGGTCGACGTACAGGCCCTGGCCAAGATCGACCTCGGCTCGCAGAGCGACGACCATTCCAACATGCAGCACTGCTGGTGCTGCTCTGGCGCCGCACCGCTGCTGGCATTGCCAGGCTACCCGCCGCAATTGCACAACCCGCCCACGCTGCTGGCCGGGTTCACCCCGCCGCCCTCCCGCTATCAGCCCACGCCGCGCCAGTTATGGCCTGCGCTCAATCCCCGCGCCTCTCCACTGGCCTGAGTTCATCACGCTGTCTGCCTGAACCTGAACAGAACGGAGATCCACCCATGCTCAAGCAAGCTCTCGTAGTGGCCGCATTGCTGCTGCCCGGCGCCTTCGCCAATGCCCACGAATACACCGTTGGCGACCTGCACATCGCCCACCCCTGGTCGCTGGAACTGCCACCCAATGCGCCCAATGTCGCGGCGTACTTCATCGTGCACAACAACGGCAAGGCCGATGACCGCCTGCTGAGCGTCGACAGCCCCATCACCGCCGACGCGCAGTTGCACGAGCATGTCATGAGCAGCAACGGCGCCATGAAGATGCAGCAGGTCCAGAGCGTGGTGGTGCCCGCCGGCAAGGACCTGGTCTTCGCCCCCAGCGCCTACCACGTGATGCTCATGCAGCCCAAGGACCGCAGCCTGCTCAGCGACGGCAAGCGCTTCCCGCTGACCCTGCACTTCGAGAAGGCCGGCAACGTCACCGTCGATGTCGCCGTGCAGAAGCAGCCGCCGGCCGACCAGCCGCAAGGTCATGAACACGCACACTGACCGCTAGCTGACAGGCGCTCGCACCATGAGCCTGCCGCGCAACCGTCTCAGCCGTACCCCCCGCCCTGACCGCAGGCGCGTCGGGGGCGGCTGGCTGAGCCTGTTCGCCATGTGGATGATCTTCATCGGCCCGCTGGTTTCCCAGTCGATGCCAATGGGCCACCACGCCGGCATGAACATGCCGATGGAGATGCCCATGGCCGCTGGCCATGAGCATGCCAGCGACGCACATCATGGCCACGGCAACGATGGCCAGCTGCATGTGATGTGGGAAAAGTGCGGCTACTGCAGCCTGTTGTTCAACTGCCCGGCATTACCGCAAACCCTCAGCCCGCTCAGCGCGGCCAGCGTCACCCCGGCCACCCTCGGCCCCACCGCGACACACCAGGGCCACGCCCGGCAGGCCGTGTTCCCCGGTGCGCGCAGCCGCGCGCCACCCGCCTCGATCAACGTCTGAAAAACCCACATTTGCTGCACGGAGCCAGGAGGCTTCGCGCCTCCTCATGACTGATCGACGGAATTCCTATGTCCGGTTGTACCCCTGCTTTTGCCTATGCATTCAAAGGCACCCTCGCCGCCTTGTGCGGCTCGCTGCTCGCGCCCATGGCCCTGGCCGCCGACCCTGGCCACGAAGGCCATGAACATGACCTGGCCGAGCTGAGCCCGACAGTGATCACCGCCATCGCGCCCAGCTCGCCGCTGACCGTGGTCACCAACCCGAAGGACCCACGCCAGCCAGTGCCGGCCAGCGACGGCGCCGACTACCTCAAGACCATCCCCGGCTTCTCGGCGATCCGCGCCGGTGGCACCAACGGCGACCCGGTGTTGCGCGGCATGTTCGGCTCGCGCCTGAACATCCTCACCAACGGCGGGATGATGCTCGGTGCCTGCCCTAACCGCATGGACGCGCCAACGTCCTACATCTCGCCGGAAACCTACGACCGCCTCACCGTGATCAAAGGCCCGCAAAGCGTCATCTGGGGCCCAGGTGGCTCGGCCGGGACCATCCTCTTCGAACGTGAACCGGAGAAGTTCGGCGCCCTCGGCAGCCGCGTCAACGCCAGCCTCCTGGCCGGTTCCAACGGCCGCTTCGACAAGCTGATCGACGTCGCCGCCGGCAACAGCCAAGCCTACGCGCGCTTCGTCGGCAACCAGTCGCATTCCGATGACTACCAGGACGGCAGCGGCGATACCGTGCCCTCGCGCTGGGACAAGTGGAACGGCGACGTGACCCTGGGCTGGACCCCCGACCAGGACACCTTGCTGGAACTCACCGCCGGCAAGGGCGACGGCGAGGCGCGCTATGCCGGGCGTGGCATGGACGGTGCGCAGTTCAAGCGCGAAAGCCTGGGCCTGCGCTTCGAGAAGTCCAACCTCGGCGAAGTGCTCGACAAGATCGAGGCGCAGGTCTACTACAACTACGCCGACCACGTGATGGACAACTACACCCTGCGCACCCCATCGGGCATGGGCATGATGGCGGGGCCAATGGCCGCCGCCGTCGACCGCCGCACCCTGGGCGCACGCATCAAGGCCACCTGGCGCTGGGCCGATGTGCAACTGATCAGCGGCATCGACGCGCAGACCAACGAGCACCGCGGGCGCAGCGCCATGGGCGTTGACGCCTACAAGGACAAGCCCTGGGAAAAGGACGCCGACTTCCACAACTACGGCGCCTTCGGCGAGCTCACCTGGTACGCCACCGGCCAAGACCGCCTGATCACCGGCGCCCGCCTGGACCGCGCCTCGGCCCGGGATTTTCGCGATGACAGCGCCACCAACGGCAACACCCGCGCCGACACCCTGCCCAGCGGCTTCGTGCGCTACGAGCACGACCTGGCGGCAGTGCCTGCCACCACCTATATCGGCCTGGGCCATGCCCAGCGCTTCCCCGACTACTGGGAGCTGTTCTCCCCCGACCAGGGCCCTGCCGGCTCCACCAATGCCTTCGACAGCATCAAGCCGGAGAAGACCACCCAGCTCGACTTCGGCATCCAGTACCGCGACGAGCGCCTGGACGCCTGGGCCTCGGGCTATGTCGGGCAGGTGCGCGACTACATCCTGTTCGACTACCGCAGCGCCATGATGGGCATGAGCAGCACCCAGGCGCAGAACATCGACGCGCGCATCATGGGCGGCGAACTGGGCGCGGCCTACAAGCTGACCGAGAGCTGGAAGGCCGATGCCACCCTGGCCTACGCCTGGGGCAAGAACAGCAGCGACGGCAAGGCACTGCCGCAGATGCCGCCGCTGGAAAGCCGCCTGGGCCTGACCTACAGCCGCGACACCTGGAGCGCCGGCGCGCTCTGGCGACTGGTGGCGGCGCAGAACCGCATTGCCGAGAACCAGGGCAACGTGGTCGGCAAGGACTACGAGAAGAGCGCAGGTTTCGGCGTGTTCTCGCTCAACGGCGCCTACAAGGTGAACAACAACCTCAAGCTCAGCGCCGGCGTCGACAACCTGTTCGACAAGACCTACGCCGAACACCTGAACCTGGCCGGCAACGCCGGCTTCGGTTACCCGGCCATGGACCCACAACCTTTGAACGAGCCAGGCAGGACCTTCTGGACCAAGGTCGACCTGAGCTTCTGACGCTAACCAAAGGCGCGGCCCCGGGCCGCGCCCCTTGCGGGTAAAAACTGGAGGTTCCCATGAGAGGAACACGCGTGTCCTTCTACAACCTGGCCTGGCGCTGGCACTTCTATGCCGGGCTGTTCGTCGCCCCGTTCATGATCCTGCTGGCGATCACCGGGATCATCTACCTGTTCAAGCCGCAGCTCGACCCGCTGCTGTACCGCGACCTGATGGTGGTCGAAGCCGGCCATCACCGCCAGGGCGCCGACCTGATGCTGGGCGAAGTGCGCCAGGCCTACCCCAAGGGCCATGTCGGCCAGTACCTGCCAGCGATCGACGCCGAGCGCAGCGCGCAGTTCGTGGTGCATGACGCTGGCCGCGAGCTGAATGTGTTCGTCGACCCCTACAGCGGCAAGATCCTCGGCGAGCAGGATGCCAAGCAGAACCTGCAGGCCATCGCCCGCGCCCTGCACGGCGAGCTGATGGTCGGCACGGTCGGCGACCGCCTGGTGGAGCTGGCCGCCGGCTGGGGCATCGTGCTGGTGGTGTCCGGCCTGTACCTGTGGTGGCCACGTGGGCGCGGCAGCGCTGGCGTGCTGTGGCCGCGCCTGAGGGCCAAAGGCCGGGTGTTCTGGCGCGACCTGCATGCCGTGACCGGCTTCTGGGGTTCGGCGCTGCTGCTGTTGATGCTGCTCAGCGGCATGACCTGGACCGGGCTGTGGGGCAAGCAATATGCCGACCTGTGGAACCGCTTCCCGGCGGCCATGTGGAATGACGTGCCCAAGTCCGACCAGCAGGCCCGTGAACTCAACAGCGCCCACCGCCAGACCGTGCCGTGGGCCATGGAGAACACGCCGATGCCGCAGTCCGGTGCGCACGCCGAGCATGCCGGGCACCCTGGCATGTCGAACATGCCGGCAGCGCCGCAGGTGAGCTTGCAGCAGGTGGAAGACGTGGCCAATGCACGCCGTGTCGAGCCGGGTTACAGCATCACCCTGCCGACCACGGCAGAGGGCGTCTACACCGTGGCGGTGTTCGCCGACGACCCACGCAACGACGCCACGATGCATATCGATCAATACACCGGCAAGGTGCTGGCCGATGTGCGCTGGCAAGACTACAGCCCGGTGGCCCGGGCGACCGAGCTGGGTGTGATGCTGCATGAAGGCAAGATGTTCGGGGCGCTGAACCAGGTCGTCATCCTGCTGGTGTGCCTGATGATTCTGCTGGGCTCGGTGAGCGGGCTGGTGATGTGGTGGAAGCGCCGGCCTGAAGGTGGCCTGGGCGTACCGCCGCTGCGCCATGACCTGCCGCGCTGGAAGACCGCGGTGGGGGTGATGCTGGTGCTTGGGGTGATGTTCCCGCTGGTGGGGGTGTCGATGGTGGTGATGTGGGTGGTGGATTGTTGGGTCTTGCGTCGGCGTCGGGTGCTGGCTGGCGCTTGAGGGCCTTGGGGCTGCTTTGCAGCCCCCTGCGCCGTAAAAGTCGAGTCGATCTGTCGCGCCCCGATCTGGGACGCTCGTGTTAGCCTACTCGGCTTTCAGAAAAAGACTGACCCTCAATGGAATGCAGCCAATGACCCCAACCCCTCCTGCTGAAGACCAGCACCTGCAGCGCAACCTGACCAACCGCCACATCCAGCTGATCGCCATCGGCGGCGCCATCGGCACCGGCCTGTTCATGGGTTCGGGCAAGACCATCAGCCTGGCGGGGCCGTCGATCATCTTCGTCTACATGATCATCGGCTTCATGCTGTTCTTCGTCATGCGCGCCATGGGCGAACTGCTGCTGTCGAACCTCAACTACAAATCGTTCATCGACTTCTCCGCCGACCTGCTCGGCCCTTGGGCCGGCTATTTCACCGGCTGGACCTACTGGTTCTGCTGGGTGGTCACCGGCATCGCCGACGTGGTGGCGATCGCCGCCTACACGCAGTTCTGGTTCCCCGACCTGCCACAATGGATACCCGCGCTGACCTGCGTGGCGGTGCTGCTGTCGTTGAACCTGGTGACCGTGAAGATGTTCGGCGAGCTGGAGTTCTGGTTCGCCCTGATCAAGATCGTCGCCATCCTCGGCCTGGTCGCCACCGGCCTGTACATGGTCATCAGCGGCTTCGAATCGCCGAGCGGGCGCACCGCGCAGCTGGCCAACCTGTGGAATGACGGCGGCATGTTCCCCAATGGCCTGATGGGCTTTTTCGCCGGCTTCCAGATTGCCGTGTTCGCCTTCGTCGGCATCGAGCTGGTCGGCACCACCGCCGCCGAAGCGAAAAACCCCGAGCGCACCCTGCCGCGGGCGATCAACTCGATCCCGATCCGCATCATCGTCTTCTACGTGCTGGCGCTGATCGCGATCATGGCCGTGACCCCATGGCGCGACGTGGTGCCGGGCAAGAGCCCGTTCGTCGAGCTGTTCGTACTGGCCGGCCTGCCGGCGGCGGCGAGCATCATCAACTTCGTGGTGCTGACCTCGGCCGCCTCCTCGGCCAACAGCGGCGTGTTCTCCACCAGCCGCATGCTCTACGGCCTGGCCCAGGAAGGCGATGCACCGCGAGCGTTCGAGAAGCTGTCGCGCCGCGCGGTGCCGGCCAACGGCCTGTACTTCTCCTGCACCTGCCTGTTGCTGGGCGCAGTGCTGATCTACCTGGTGCCCAACGTGGTCGAGGCGTTCACCCTGGTGACCACGGTGTCGGCGGTGCTGTTCATGTTCGTCTGGACGCTGATCCTGCTGTCGTACCTGAAGTACCGCAAGCATCGCGCAGCGCTGCACCAGGCCTCGAACTACAAGATGCCGGGCGGGCGCTTCATGTGCTTCGTGTGCCTGGCGTTCTTCGCCTTCATCCTGGTGCTGCTGAGCCTTGAGGACGATACCCGCGCAGCGCTGCTGGTGACGCCGATCTGGTTCGTGCTGCTGGCGGTGACTTATCAGTTTGTGCGCAGCAAGCGGCATCCGCGCACGGCTGTGCGTAACGGCTGATTCTGCAAGGGGCTGCTTTGCAGCCCAATCGCCGGCAAGCCGGCTCCCACAGGTACAGCGTTGCTCTCAAGAACAATGCAATCCTTGTGGGAGCTGGCGTGCCAGCGATGGGCCGCGCAGCGGCCCCAATGCTGTGCACACAGATCCACCAGGCACCAAGCTGGATCCACTTCACGCCCTAATACCTCGCACAACCCCTCTACTGCGCACCTTCCGCCACTCGGCACACCCCTTGCAATGCCCTCCCCGCTTGGCCAACACCATAAAAAACTCAGCGGAGAGAGCACATGAAGCGTCGCAGTCTGATCAAGGCTTTTACCCTCAGCGCATCGATCGCGGCGATGGGCCTGAGCTGGAGCATTCAGGCCGCCGACACCATCAAGGTCGGCATCCTGCATTCGCTGTCGGGCACCATGGCGATCTCCGAGACGTCGCTCAAGGACATGGCGCTGATGACCATCGACGAGATCAACGCCAAGGGCGGGGTCAACGGCAAGCTGCTCGAGCCGGTGGTGGTGGACCCTGCGTCCAACTGGCCGCTGTTCGCCGAAAAGAGCCGCCAGCTGCTGAGCCAGGACAAGGTCGCGGTGGTGTTCGGCTGCTGGACCTCGGTGTCGCGCAAATCCGTGCTGCCGGTGTTCGAAGAGCTCAACGGCCTGCTGTTCTACCCGGTGCAGTACGAGGGTGAAGAGATGTCGCCCAACGTGTTCTACACCGGCGCGGCGCCCAACCAGCAAGCCATCCCGGCCGTGGAGTACCTGATGAGCGAGGACGGCGGCAGCGCCAGGCGCTTCTTCCTGCTGGGCACCGACTACGTCTACCCGCGCACCACCAACAAAATTCTGCGCGCCTTCCTGCACAGCAAGGGCGTGGCCGACAAGGACATCGAGGAGGTGTACACGCCGTTCGGCCACGCCGATTACCAGACCATCGTCGCCAACATCAAGAAGTTCTCCGCCGGCGGCAAGACGGCGGTGATCTCCACCGTCAACGGCGACTCCAACGTGCCGTTCTACAAGGAGCTGGCCAACCAGGGCCTGAAGGCCACCGAGGTGCCGGTGGTGGCGTTCTCGGTGGGCGAAGAGGAGCTGCGCGGCATCGACACCAAGCCGCTGGTGGGCCACCTGGCGGCGTGGAACTACTTCGAGTCGGTGGATAACCCGGTGAACCAGAAGTTCGTCGCCGACTGGAAGGCCTACGCCAAGGCCAAGGGCCTGCCGGGCGCCGACAAGGCCGTGACCAACGACCCGATGGAAGCCACCTACGTGGGTATCCACCTGTGGGCGCAAGCGGTGGAAAAGGCCAAGTCCACCGATGTCGACAAGGTACGCGAGGCGCTGGCCGGGCAGAGTTTCCAGGCGCCGTCGGGCTTTACCCTGACCATGGACAAGACCAACCACCACCTGCACAAGCCGGTGATGATCGGCGAGATCCAGGATGACGGGCAGTTCAGTGTGGTGTGGGAGACCGAGCAGCCGCTGCGGGCGCAGCCGTGGAGCCCGTTCATTCCGGGCAATGACAAGCGGCCTGATTACGCGGTGAAAGGTAACTGAGTGCACTGGGGCTGCTGTGCAGCCCAATCGCTGGCAAGCCAGCTCCTACAGGAGTTCCACAGCCCTTGAGGGCGATGGCGGCGCCTGTGGGAGCCGGCTTGCCGGCGATGAATCCACCGCCGATTCCCAGGATTGCCCGCATGCTCAAACTCCTGCTCATTGCCCTCCTCTCGCTGCCCCTGGCCACCCAGGCCAGCGAAGGCGAATTCTTCATCACCGCCAAGCCCACCGAGCAGGCCGCCCTGCTCGAAAGCTGGGCGGCGCAACCCGACCCCGCGCGCCTGGCACTGCTGGAAAACCTGCGCCAGGGCCGCATCGCCGCCGATGACACCCGCAAACTGCGCCTGAACAACCGCCTGCGCGGCCTGATCGATAACGCCTTGGCCAGCCACCAGTTGCTCAGCGACAAGGCTGACACCCGCCTAGCCGCCGCCCAGCAATTGCAAAAGAGCGCCCAACCCGCGCAGGTGGCCTTCCTCGACCGGCGCTTCGCCAGCGAGCCCGACGCCGCCGTGCATGCCGCCCTGGCCCTGGCCCTGGCCAACCTGCAACTGGGCGCCAGCGAAGCTGCGGTACGCCTGGCCGCCGTGCGCCTGCTCGGCGAAACCGGCGACCCGTTGGCCCGAACGCGCCTGGAGGCTTTGCTGCAACCGGGCGCGGAAGCCGACCCCGGCGTGCGCACCGCCGCAGAAACCAGCCTGGCCCAGGTCAAGCGCAAGCTGCTGGCCGGCGAACTGCTCGGCCAGGCCTTCAGCGGCCTGTCGCTGGGCTCGATCCTGCTGCTGGCGGCCCTGGGCCTGGCGATCACCTTCGGCCTGCTGGGGGTGATCAACATGGCCCATGGCGAGATGCTGATGCTCGGCGCCTACAGCACCTACATGGTCCAGGTGCTGCTGCAGCGCTACGCCCCCGGCGCCATCGAGTTCTACCCGCTGATCGCCCTGCCGGTGGCCTTCGCCGTCAGCGCCGGGGTCGGCATGGCGCTGGAGCGCACGGTCATCCGCCACCTCTACGGCCGCCCACTGGAAACCCTGCTGGCGACCTGGGGCATCAGCCTGATCCTGATCCAGGCCATCCGCCTGTTGTTCGGCGCGCAGAACGTCGAAGTCAGCAACCCGGCCTGGCTGTCCGGCGGCATCCAGCTGCTGCCCAACCTGGTGCTGCCCTACAACCGCCTGGTGATCATCGGCTTCGCCCTGGCCGTGGTGCTGCTCACCTGGCTGCTGCTCAACCGCACGCGGCTGGGCCTGAACGTGCGTGCGGTCACCCAGAACCGCAACATGGCGGCCTGCTGCGGGGTGCCGACCGGGCGCGTCGACATGCTCGCCTTTGGCCTGGGCTCCGGCATCGCCGGGCTCGGCGGCGTGGCCCTGAGCCAGGTCGGCAACGTCGGCCCGGACCTGGGCCAGGGCTACATCATCGACTCGTTCCTGGTGGTGGTGCTTGGCGGTGTCGGGCAACTGGCCGGCAGCCTCTGGGCAGCCTTCGGCCTTGGCATCGCCAACAAGCTGCTGGAGCCGCAGATCGGCGCCGTGCTGGGCAAGATCCTCATCCTTGCGCTGGTGATTCTGTTCATCCAGAAGCGCCCGCAAGGCCTGTTCGCCCTCAAGGGACGGGTAATCGACTGATGAACCAGCCACTGCTTGTCACCGCTTCACAAAAAGCCGGGCCGCGCCTGACGCTGGCCATCGGCGCCATCGTCGTGCTGCTGTTGCTGGCCATGCCGCTGCTCTCGTTGCTCCCGGCGGGGCATGCGCTGCAGGTTTCGGCCTACACCCTCACGCTGGTGGGCAAGATCCTCTGCTACGCCATCGTCGCCCTGGCCCTGGACCTGGTCTGGGGCTACGCCGGGCTGCTGTCGCTCGGCCATGGCCTGTTCTTCGCCCTGGGTGGCTACGCCATGGGCATGTACCTGATGCGCCAGGCCGCCGCTGACGGCCTGCCGGCATTCATGGCCTTCCTGTCGTGGAGCGAGCTGCCCTGGTACTGGGCCGGCACCCAGCATTTCGCCTGGGCCATGTGCCTGGTGGTGCTGGCGCCGGGCCTGCTGGCACTGGTGTTCGGCTTCTTCGCCTTCCGCTCGCGGATCAAGGGCGTGTACTTCTCGATCATGACCCAGGCCCTGACCTTCGCCGGCATGCTGCTGTTCTTTCGCAACGAAACCGGCTTTGGCGGCAACAATGGCTTCACCAACTTTCGCACCATCCTGGGCTTCGACATTGCCGCGCCAGGCACGCGGGCGATGCTGTTTCTGCTCACCGTCGGCCTGCTGCTGGCCAGCCTGTACCTGTGCTGGCGCCTGACCACCAGCAAGTTCGGGCGCTTGCTCACCGCCGTGCGCGATGGGGAAAACCGCCTGATGTTCTGCGGCTACGACCCCCGCGGCTTCAAGCTGCTGGTGTGGGTGCTCAGCGCCGTGCTGTGCGGCCTGGCCGGTGCGCTGTACGTGCCGCAGGTGGGCATCATCAACCCCAGCGAGATGTCGCCAACCAACTCCATCGAGGCTGCCGTGTGGGTCGCCCTGGGTGGCCGCGGCACGCTGATCGGCCCGCTGCTCGGCGCCGGCCTGGTCAATGGCATGAAGAGCTGGTTCACCGTGGCCTTCCCGGAGTACTGGCTGTTCTTCCTCGGCGCGCTGTTCATTCTCGTCACTTTGTACCTGCCCAAGGGCGTGGTCGGCCTGCTGAAGAAAAGGAGCCAGCCATGAGAGGCGTGCCCCCCGTTCACCCCGAGTTCATGCTCGAACCGGTTTTCGACAACCTTGGCGCCAGCCGCGACGCCATCGGCCTGGGCAACCGCCGCAGCGCCGGGCTCGACACACGCCACGGCACGGTGCTCAGCCTTGAGGGCATCAGCGTCAGCTTCGACGGGTTCAAGGCGCTCAACGCACTGAACCTGTACATCGGCGTGGGCGAGCTGCGCTGCATCATCGGCCCCAATGGCGCCGGCAAGACCACGATGATGGACGTGATCACCGGCAAGACCCGCCCCGACAGCGGCACTGCCTTTTTCGGCGACACCCTGGACCTTGCCCGCCTGAGCGAATACCAGATCGCCCAGGCCGGCATCGGCCGCAAGTTCCAGAAGCCCACGGTATTCGAGGCGCTGACGGTGTTCGAAAACCTGGAGCTGGCACTGAAGGCCGAAAAGTCGGTGTGGGCCAGCCTTGCCGCGCGCCTGGACGGCGAGCAACGCGCACGCATCGAGCAAGTGCTCGGCACCCTGCGCCTGCTGCCACTGGCCCAGCGCCAGGCCGGCCTGTTGTCGCACGGGCAGAAGCAGTTTCTGGAGATCGGCATGCTGCTGGTGCAGGAGCCGCAATTGCTGCTGCTCGACGAACCGGTGGCGGGCATGACCGATGCCGAGACCGAGTTCACCGCCGAGCTGTTCAAGGGTCTGGCAGGCAAGCACTCGCTGATGGTGGTGGAGCATGACATGGGGTTCGTCGGCAGCATTGCCGACCATGTCACCGTGCTGCACCAGGGCAGTGTGCTGGCAGAAGGGTCGCTTGAGCAGGTGCAGGCGGATGAGCGGGTGGTCGAGGTGTACCTGGGCCGATGATTCTCGTCGACTGTACTGGCCCCATCGCCGGCAAGCCGGCTCCCACAGGACCGAGAACTGCGCCGCACCTGTGGGAGCCGGCTTGCCGGCGATGGGGCCGGTGCAGGCACTGCAACAACATCAGGAATTCTCACATGCTCAAGATCGACACCCTGCACCAGTACTACGGCGGCAGCCACATCCTGCGCGGCCTGTCCTTCGAAGCCAAGGTCGGCGAAGTCACCTGCCTGCTCGGGCGCAACGGCGTGGGCAAGACCACCCTGCTGCGCTGCCTGATGGGCCTGACGCCCGCCCGCGAAGGCAGCGTCGAATGGGAAGGCAAACCCATCACCACGCTCAAGCCGCAGCAGCGGGTGCAGGCCGGCATCGCCTACGTGCCCCAGGGGCGCGAAATCTTCCCGCGCCTGAGCGTCGAGGAAAACCTGCTCATGGGCCTGTCGCGCTTTCCCGCCCGCGAGGCCCGCGAAGTGCCAGGCTTCATCTACGAACTGTTCCCGGTGCTGGAGCAGATGAAACAGCGCCGCGGCGGCGACCTGTCCGGCGGCCAGCAGCAACAGCTGGCCATCGGCCGCGCCCTGGCCAGCCGCCCGCGGCTGTTGATCCTCGACGAGCCCACCGAAGGCATCCAGCCCTCGGTGATCAAGGAAATCGGAGCAGTGATCCGCCGCCTGGCCGCGCGCGGCGACATGGCCATCCTGCTGGTCGAGCAGTTCTACGACTTTGCCGAGGCGCTGGCCGACCAATACCTGGTCATGGCCCGCGGCGAAATCATCCAGCGCGGGCGCGGGGAAAACATGCAGGCCGAAGGTGTGCGCGGGCTGGTAACCATTTAATCTGCAGCCATCGACCTTGCGAGACGCTGCAATGAGCCACGAAATCCGCGATGCCCTGGCCACCGACGTGCCGGGCATCCTCGAGATCTACAACGACGCGGTGCGCAACACCACGGCGATCTGGAACGAAACCCCGGTGGACCTTGCCAACCGCCAGGCCTGGTTCGAGGCGCGGGCGCAACAGGGCTATCCGATCCTGGTGGCGGCGGATGAAACGGGCGTGCTGGGGTATGCCTCGTTCGGCGACTGGCGGCCGTTCGAGGGGTTTCGCCATACAGTTGAGCATTCGGTGTATGTGCGCGATGACCAGCGTGGCAAAGGGTTGGGGCCGCAATTGATGGCGGCGCTGCTCGAGCGGGCGCGGGGGTGTGGCAAGCATGTGATGGTGGCGGCCATCGAGAGCGGCAATGTGGCCTCGGTGCGCCTGCATCAACGGTTGGGCTTCGTGGTGACCGGGCAGATGCCGCAGGTGGGGGTGAAGTTCGGCAGGTGGCTGGACCTGACCTTCATGCAGGTGGTGCTCGATCCTGGGGCTGAGCCGGGCTGATTCGCTGGCAGTGGCAAGCCGCCCCGCACACAGCCCCTTGTGGGAGCCGGCTTGCCGGCGATGAAGCCAACATCACATCTGGGTAAAACGCCCCAACCGCTGCCTCAACATACTGTTCTCGCTGCGCAACTGCTGCACCTCCTGCAGCAGTTCCAGCGCCAGCGCCACCCCTTCCCACTCCAGCTCCAGCTCCCGGTGCAGCTTCACCGCACGCTTGGCCACCAGCGGCGCCTGGTCGTCGAACAACCAATCCTCCGGCGTTCGCCCCGAAGGTTCAACGATGCCGTGTTCGACGATTTCGACCACGTAGTCGGCCGTGATGTCGGCCTCCTGGCAAAGGGTGCGCATGTCCAGTTGAACGATCAGGGTGCTGCTCATGATCACTTACTCCATTGTGTCCTCGGGTTGAACGCAGCTTTCTCGGAGAGCTGGGTCCACAGTTCACGGGCAGTAGCATCGGAGCTCGGCGGCATCACCACCTTGAGCTGGGCATACAGGTTGCCGCGCTCGCCTTGTTTGTTTGCCAGGCCCTTGCCCGGTACGCGCAGGCGCTGGCCGCTCTGGCTGTCGGGGCGGATGGTCAGGTTGATCTTGCCGTCCAGGGTCGGCACCGCCACCTTGGTGCCCAACGCGGCCTCCCACGGCGCCAGTGGCACGGTGATGATCAGGTCATGCCCTTCGACATCGAACAGCGGATGCGGCGCCATGCGGATGGTCAGGAACAGGTCGCCATTCGCCCCGCCGCCCACGCCCGGCGCGCCCTGGCCCTTGAGGCGGATGCGTTCGCCATCGCTGACCCCGGCCGGAATCTTCACGTTCAGGGTCTTGGTGGTGAAGCCGGTGCGCTGGCCGGCGGCGTTGGTCTGCGGCACCTGGAAGCTGATCTGCTTGGATTCCTTGCTCAGGGTTTCTTCAAGGAAGATCGCCAGTTCCAGTTCCACGTCCTGCCCTCGCCTGCCGGCACTGCGTTGTTGCCGGGCGCCACCGAAGGGGTTGGAGCCGCGGGCGCCGAAGATCGAGCTGAAGAAGTCGGAGAAGTCGCCGCCCTCGAAGCCGCCACCACCACCGCCTCGGCTTTCCCAGCCCGGTGGGGCCTGGAATGGCCGGCCGTGCTGGCCGCCATACTTGCGGATTTCGTCGAATTCGGCGCGCTTCTGGGCATCGCCCAGCACCTCGTAGGCCTCATTGGCCTCCTTGAATTTCTCCTCGGCGTCGCGCTCCTTGCTGACATCGGGGTGATACTTGCGCGCCAGCTTGCGGTACGCGGCCTTGATCGCCTTCTCGTCCGCCGTGGGCTCTACGCCGAGTATCTTGTAGTAGTCTTTGAAGTCCATCTATGGATCACCAATGTGAATTTGCGTGTTGCAACAGAAGATAGGGGTCAAGCATAGCCTTTCAAGGTGCGCTTGGCGTTGCTGCAAGGCAGACGGCCGGTCTTGATTCTCTGGCCAACTGGCATAAACTGCGCGGCCGTTTTGCCTCCGGAAGCCTTTTTCCCATGTCTGACGTATCCCCGGCCCGCGCCCTGGGCATCGATTTCGGCACCTCCAACTCCACGGTCGGCTGGCACCGCCCGGGCAGCGAGTCGCTGATCGCCCTGGAAGACGGCAAGATCACCCTGCCCTCGGTGGTCTTCTTCAATATCGAAGAGCGCCGCCCGGTGTATGGCCGCCTGGCACTGCACGAGTACCTGGAAGGCTACGAAGGCCGCCTGATGCGCTCGCTCAAGAGCCTGCTGGGCTCCAAGCTGATCAAGCACGACACCAGCGTGCTGGGCAGCGCCCTGCCGTTCAAGGACCTGCTGGGCATGTTCATCGGCGAGCTGAAAAAACGCGCCGAGGCCGCTGCCGGCCGCGAATTCGACCAGGTGGTGCTGGGCCGCCCGGTGTTCTTCGTCGACGAAGACCCGGCCGCCGACCAGGAGGCCGAGGACACCCTGGCCGAGGTAGCGCGCAAGCTCGGTTTCAAGGACGTGTCGTTCCAGTACGAGCCGATCGCCGCAGCCTTCGACTACGAGTCGGGGATCAGCCGCGAAGAGCTGGTGCTCATCGTCGATATCGGCGGCGGTACCTCGGACTTTACCCTGATCCGCCTGTCGCCTGAGCGCCACCAGGTGGCCGAGCGCCAGAGCGACATCCTCGCCACCGGCGGCGTGCACATCGGCGGTACCGACTTCGACAAGCAGCTGAGCCTGCAAGGCGTGATGCCGCTGTTCGGCTACGGCAGCCGGATGAAGAGCGGCGCGCTGATGCCCACCAGCTACCACCTCAACCTGGCCACCTGGCACACCATCAACGCCCTGTACTCGCAGAAATCGCAGCTGGCCCTGGGCAGCATGCGCTACGACATCGAGGACACCCTGGGCATCGACCGCCTGTTCAAGCTGATCGAACAGCGCGCCGGGCACTGGCTGGCGATGGAAGTGGAGGCCAGCAAGATCGAGCTGACCGAGCAGCAGAGCCGCCGTATCGACCTGGGCCGGGTCGAGCGCGAGCTGGGCGTGGATTTGACCCGTGCAGTGTTCGAAGGCGCCATCGAAGGGTTGCTGGAGCGGGTGCGCGGCAGCGTGACCGAGCTGCTGGGCAAGGCGGGGGTGAGCCAGGGGCAGGTGGACACGGTGTTCTTTACCGGTGGCTCCAGCGGTATCCCGGCGCTGCGCAACAGCGTGGCGGCGATGCTGCCCAATGCGCGGCATGTGGAAGGCAATATCTTTGGCAGCATCGGTAGCGGGTTGGCGATCGAGGCGCGCAAGCGTTACGGCGCGGCCTGACACTTTCCAGGGGCTGTACTGGCCTCATCGCCGGCAAGCCGGCTCCCACAGGGAGGGGTGGTGAACCTTTGTGGGAGCCGGCTTGCCGGCGATGAGGCCGGTACAGGCCAGCCCAGCTTCAAACCAGCTCCGCTCGCTTGAGCTCACTCTTCAGGTAGGCGTAATAGATCGGCCCCGCCACCACCCCCGGCAGCCCGAACGCCGCTTCGAACACCAGCATCGCCAGCAACAGCTCCCAGGCCTTGGCACTGATCTGCCCGCCCACGATCCGCGCGTTGAGGAAGTACTCGACCTTGTGGATGACGATCAGGTACCCCAGCGCCGCCGCCGCCACCCAAATCGACAGCGACAGGCCGACGATGGTGATCAGCGTGTTGGACATCAGGTTGCCGATCACCGGCAGCAGCCCCAGCAGGAAGGTCAGCACGATCAAGGTCTTGGTCAGCGGCAGGTGCACGCCGAACAGCGGCATCACCACGGCCAGGAAAATACCGGTGAACGCGGTATTGAGCAGGGAAATCTTGATCTGCGCGAAGACGATGTTGCGAAACGCCTGCACCAGCAGGTTCAAGCGCTCGAACAGGGCCGCCGCCAAGGGTTTGCGACGCGACAGGTCGGGGATGCGCTGCAGGGCGATGATGGCCCCGAGAATCATGCCGATCAGCAGGGTCACGAACATGTGCGCCATGCCCTTGCCCACCAGTTGCAGGTCGCTCAGGTGGCTTCTGATCCAGTCACCGATGGCCACCTTGAACTCGGCCGCACTGGCCGGCAGGTAGGCCTCGATGAATGGCGGCAGCTGGCCTCGGGCACGTTCGACCAGGCCCATGAACTTGTCCAGCGAAGCGCCCGGGTTTTCCGCCTCGTGCAGCAGGAAACTGAACGCACCGGCGATCAGCAGCGTCAGGGTGCTGACCACCAGCGTGCCCAGCAGCGCCACCGCCAGCCAGCGCGCGCGCTGCCCGGCAATCAGCGGTTGCAGGCGTGGCGTGAGCATGTTGACCAGCTCGAACACCAGCAGCCCGGCGAGCAGGCTGGGCAGCAACTTCAGGGGCAGGGCCAGGAGCAAGCCAGCCATCACGATGATCAGGCTGGCAAGGGTGATCTGGCGGGGGGTGAAGGTCATACAGCCTCGACGGCAGACAGCGGAAAGACCCGCAGTCTGCCAGCCTTGTGGCCACAGGCATAGGCGCAGGTCATTTCTTCTTCAGGCAGTCGCTCATGTATGCCTTGCGCTCGTCGCCCTTGAGCGCCTTGGTGCTGGCATCGGCGTTGCAGGTTTTCATTTTTTCCTGCTGGGTGGCCGGCGGGCTCTTCTTCAGGCACGTGCTCATGAACGCCTTGCGCTCATCGCCCTTGAGCGCCTTGGTGGAGGCCTCGGCGTTGCACGAGGTCATCTTTTCCTGTTGCGCGGTGGCGGCGAATCCTTGCGCGCTGAACAACACAGCCAATACCAGCAACGGCATTTGCAGCATTTTCATGGAGTGGTCTCCTTGTCTCCGCGCCCGATGCACGGTGGTGCTGAACAGTGTAGACAAGAATTTTTACAAACCTGCCCGTGCCTGCCGCCGGTACTGCTCCGGCGTGCACTGGGCCTGGCGCTGGAACATGGCGATGAAGGCCGAGGCGCTGCTGTAGCCCAGGTCGAAGGCAATGGCCTGGATCGGCTGGCCGGCTTCCAGCGCTTCGATGGCGCGCAAGAAGCGCAGGCGCAGGCGCCACTCGCCGAAGCTGATGCCCAGCTCGCGCAGAAACTGGCGCGCCAGGGTGCGCTCGCTGACATGCACCTGCGCCGCCCAGGCGGCCAGCGGGCGGCTGTCGCCGGGCTCGGCAGAGAGGGCGTCGAGCACCTGGCGCAGACCGTCGCTGCGGGCGAATGGCAGGTAGCAGGTCTGGGTCGGCGCCAGCAGCAGTTGGTCGAGCAGCACCTGGACCAGGCGCTGGTCGCGCTCATCCTGCGCCACCTTCAGGTCGCGCCGGGCGAAGTCGCCGAGGATGGCCTTGAGGATGTCGCTGATCACCAGGCTGCACGGCTGTTGCGGCAAGCCTTCGCACAGGCTGCGCTGCAGATAGACCGAGCGGTAGACGATGGCCTGGGGGTTGTAGCAGCCATGCTCGGTGCCCGGCGGCACCCACACCGCGTAGTGCGGGGGTGAAAGGAAGCGCTGCCCATCGACGTCCAGGTGCATGACGCCATGGGCGGTGTAGTTCAGCTGGCCCCAGGCGTGGCGATGGGGGGCGCTGTGGGTGTCGGCGCCGAACTCGTCGTGGCGGAAATACACCGGCGCCGGGAGCTGGTCGAACTGGGGGATGTCGAGGTATTTGCGGGCCATGGTGTCTGCTTGCAGGGGCAGGTTGTCTGGATACGAGTATAGGCTTGCGGACGGACAGCGGATAATAGGTGCTTATCGGGGCTCCCTGGGCGGCCCTTTCGCAACACCTCAGAGAATCACAGCGGCATGAATTACCTCTTCCCCCTCACCGCCATCCTCATCTGGGCTGGCAATACCGTGGTCACCAAGCTCTCCGCCGGTGCCATCCACCCTGCCGAAATCGGCTTCTACCGCTGGCTGCTGGCCGGCCTGCTGTTCACCCCGTTCCTGCTGCCCAAGGTGTGGCGCAACCGCGCGGCGATCCGCCCGCACCTGGGCAAGGTGTTCGTGCTCGGCGTCCTGGGCATGGCGCTGTACCAGAGCCTGGCGTACTTCGCCGCCGGCATCACCAGCGCCACCAACATGGGCATCATCCTCTCGCTGATGCCACTGATGTCGCTGGCCCTGTCGATCGCCTGGCTCGGCCAGCGCCTGACCTTCGGCGCCCTGTTCGGCGCGCTGGTGTCGTTTTATGGCGTGCTCGAAGTGGTGTCTGCCGGCCACCCAGGCGCGCTGCTCGAACAGGGCCTGAACAGCGGCGACCTGCTGATGCTGGTGGCCACCCTGGCCTATGCGCTGTACAGCTTCCTGCTGAAGAAATGGCAGCTGCGCCTGCCGCCTTTGCAGCTGCTGTACCTGCAGGTGCTGGTGGCGATCCTGGTGCTGCTGCCGCTGTTCCTGCTCTCGGAAAAGACCGGCCTGAATGCCCATAACGTCGGCCTGGTGCTGTATGCCTGCGTGCTGGCCTCGATGGTCGCACCGCTGGTGTGGATGCAGGCCGTGCACCGCCTGGGGCCGAGCCGCACGACGCTGTTCTTCAACCTGCTGCCGGTGGTGACCGCGCTGATCGCCGCCGGCGTGCTCGATGAACGCCTGGCCAGCTACCACCTGATCGGTGGCCTGCTGACCCTGGCCGGCGTGGTCCTCGCCGAACGCTGGACCACACCTGTACGCCGTGCGGCTACAGCCCCGCAGCCTTGAGCCGCGCGGCGTGCTCGGTGAACAGGCGCACAGGCTCGGCGCCCTTGCCGACGGCGCCCAGTGACTGGTTGACGATGTCCAGGTGATCGAGCGGGTAGTCGTCGCCGATCACCTGCCCCAGGTGTGAACTGAAGCGCCCGACCATGCCATCGCAGTGGCCCTTTTCCTTGACGAAACTGCGCGCGAACAGGCGGCAGAAGCGGTTGCTGCCGTCGAAGCGGTTGCGCCCCTGGTCGGTGAGCCCAGGCTGCAGGGTGCCGGACCAGGAGTAGTAGCGCACGCCATTCACCTCGCCCGGCCCTTCACCGCCCCAGGTGTCGGGCAAGCCCTGTGGATAAGCCTGGTTGAAGCGCGCCACGCCAGCGCTGGTCAGGGCCTGGTGCGAGGCGTGCACGTCGACCGGCAGCGGGTCGCGGCGCCAGCCGGTTTCCAGCCACACCAGCAACACCCCCAGGCCGTGCAGCACGGCCTTGAGCAGCCGGCCCTGGGGCGAGTCGCCCGGCGCCGTGCGCTCCAGGTGGTCTGCCAGTTCCGAGCCGTGGTTGGGCCCGGCCACGGAGGTGACCGAGGCGACCCGGCCTGGCCGCTTGGCGGCGGCGTAGCGGGCATTCAAGGCGCCCTGGCTATGGCCGATCAGGTTGACCTTGTCGGCGCCGGTGCGCTGGCAGATGTCCTCGATGATCGCCAGCAGTTGCTCGCCGCGCACCTCGTTTGAGTGCAATGGCGAAACCTGCACCGGGAACACCTGCGCGCCACCCTTGCGCAACGCCGGCACGATGCCGAACCAGTAGGGGTACAGCAGCACCCTGACGAAGCCGAGCATGCCCGGTACCAGCACCAGCGGGTAGCGCGTGGCCAATTCCTGCCCCATTGCCCAGCCCCCTCTCCATGGACGATCGGCCCACACTACAGCGGCCTTGATGACCATCGCAATCGAACTCCTGACGCGCGCTGCGGTTCCAACCCAGAACAGACCCTGTGCAAGGAGCGGGACCATGTACAAGCAGACCCTGGCAATCCTTCTGGCAAGCGCCACCCTGGCCGCCTGCGGCAGCCGCCCGGAAAACCCGGTGGACTACGTCACCTACCGTGACCAGCCGCTGGTCAAGCAAGTGGAAAACGGCATGACCATGCAGAAGGTCATTGCCATCGGCGGCAGCCCATCCAACGTGATCGATTTGCCGCACGGGGGCACCTGCAACGACTACATCCTCAACCAAGACGGCCGCCAGCAGCCCTACTACGTGCGTTTCGACGCCACCGGCCACGTCGATGCCAAGGGCTTCAAGACTTGCAAGCAACGAGAAGAGGACAGCGAAGCGGTACGAGACGCGAAAGCCTCCGTCACACCTTGACCCACCGTCCTGATCTGTTTGGAGACAACCATGAGCAACGTTGAACTGACCGATGTGCAAACCCTGCGCAAGCGCGCCCGCCAGCATGTGGAACAAGGCGCCGTGACCGAGGGCTACCAGGCTGACCGCAAGGAAATCCTGCGCCTGCTCAACGAGTCGCTGGCCACCGAGCTGGTCTGCGTGTTGCGCTACAAGCGCCATTACTTCATGGCCAGCGGCATCAAGGCGAGCGTCGCGGCCGAAGAGTTTCTCGAGCATGCCAACCAGGAAGCCGAGCACGCCGACAAACTGGCCGAGCGCATCGTGCAGCTGGGCGGGGAGCCGGATTTCAACCCGGATAACCTGACCAAGAATTCCCATGCCCAGTACGTGGCGGGTAATTCGCTGAAGGAGATGGTGCTGGAGGACTTGGTGGCCGAGCGCATCGCGATCGACAGCTACCGGGAGATCATCCAGTACATCGGCGATACCGACCCGACTACGCGGCGCATCTTCGAAGACATCCTGGCCCAGGAAGAAGAGCACGCGGACGACATGTCCGACTTGCTGCAAGGGTTGTAATCGCACGGGGCTGCTTTGCAGCCCAATCGCCGGCAAGCCGGCTCCCACAGGAACAGTGCTGAACCTGTGGGAGCCGGCTTGCCGGCGATTGCTATTGCTTGCCCTTCACCGCAGCCGGCGCCTTGCCGGCTTTCATCTGCTGCAGCAATGGCGTGCACTGGTTGGGCTGGTCGCCACTGCTCGGCGCCACCAGCGCCAGCAACCCCGCCGCAGGCCCTGCAACGACACCCAAGGCCACCATCCCCGCCCCGCGCAAGGCCAGCGGCACCGCCTGCACGCCCGCGCTCGGCTTGGCGAACGGCCCGCGCACATACAACGGCGAGCGCAGCGAGAACAGCCGCAGGCCCTTGGATTCCGGGCTGATCTTCAAATCCAGCTGCTCGCTGGCAAAGTTCGCCGTGCCATTGATGTAGATGATCGCGTTCTCGGTATCGAAGATGAACAGCCGCGTGGTCGCCAGGCCGTCCTTGATGCCGACATCGGCCGCCGCACAATTGATCTTCACGTCCTCGTCGCCAAACAGCTTGCCGACCACATAGTTGCCGACGTTGAGCCCGGCGATCTCCATCAGGCTGCGGCTGATCGCCCCATCGTTGATCAGCATGCGCAGGTCGCCATTGGCCGTGCCCAGCAGCGCCGCCACCGAGTTGCCGCGGCCGCTGATGTCGGCATCGCCATTGAGCTCGCCAAAGCTGGTCTGCATGGGCGCGAAACTTGGGAACAGCTGCTTGAGCTTGAAGCCGCGCGCGGTCAGCTGGGCGCGGCCCTGCAGGGGCACGCTGCGCCCATCCAGGCGAATGTTCGAGGCCAGGTTGCCGCCGGCCACGCCAAAGCGCAGCGGCTCCAGGCGCAGCAGGCCGTCTTCGAGGATCACGTGGGCAGACAGGTCATTGAACGGCAGCTGCTCGCTGTGGACGATGCGTTTGCCGGCGAAGGTGACGTCCGCATCCATGGCGCGCCAGCGTTCGGTGCGAAACTCCTCCACCGGCAGCACCTTGCCGGTGGGTTGTTTGCTGGCACCGCCGCGAGCCTTCTGCTCGGCGTTGGAGTCGGCGCCGATCAGCGGCGCCAGGTCCTTGAACAGCAGCTGGTTGGAAACCAGCTTGCCGGAGAGCTTGGGCCGTGGCTGGCTGGCGACGAAGGCCAGGTCGCCATGGATGTCGCTGTCGCCGATCTTGCCGTTGAAGCCCTGGTAATTGAAGGTTGCGCCCCCGGCGGCATGCAGGTTGGCCGTGAGGTGGCCGTCGGTTTCGTAGGCGGGGGTGTCGGGCAGGGTCACGCCGGTCAGGGGGTAGAGGTTGCCAAGGCTTGCACCCGACAGGCGCAGGCGCAGGTCGAGGGCGCCCAGGTTGCGCGGGTCGGTCAGGGTGCCGGCCAGCACCACGTGGGTGTCGGCGATGCGCACATCGGCCTGCAGCGGGAATGGCTGGTTGGCATCCTGCAGCGCCAGCAGGCCGCCGATCTTGCCGGTGCCGGACACCGGCTGGTCCTTGTAGCGCCCCTGGGCCTTGAAGCCGAAGGCGTAGTCCTGGGCACCCCCGGCCTTTTCGGCGCTGGCCTTGCCGACGATGTCGCTGAACGGGATCGGCTTGCCCAGCGGGTCGACCTGCACCTTCATGCTGGTTTTCAGGGTCTGGTCATCGAAACTGACGTTGCCCTGGTCGAAGCCGATGGCGCCGATGTCCAGCTGCCACTTGGAAGGCTCGGCGTTTTCGTCCTTGGGGCCGAAGTCGAAGGTCCAGTTGGCCCGGCCATCGGCCAGGCGGGTCAGGCTGGCGGTAGGTTTGACCAGGTCGATGCGCGGGATGACGATCTGCTGCAGCACCAGCGGCAGCGGCGCCAGGCGAAACTCGACACGCTCAAGGCCGACCATCTGCGGCGTCTTGAGCCACTCGGGGTTGCCCAGGGTCAGGTCCTCGGCGATGAAGTGCGGCCAGGGCACCCAGGCACGCCAGCCGCCTTCTTCGGGCTCGGTGCGCCAGTGCACGGCGAGGTTGCCGTTGATGGCGAAGGGCCGGTGCAAGGCCTCGGAGACCTTCTCGTTGAGCAGTGGCTTGACGCGATTCCAGTCGAAGGTGGCAATCAGCACCACCAGAATCGCCAGCAAGGTCAGCAGGGTGGTGAGGGTCCAGACGAGGATTCTGGCGGGACGCGTCATTGCGTGGTTCTCCTGACGGCATGGCACAAAGCGGGCACAGCGATGGCACTCAATATCTGGGACTGATGAAAACCCGTGGGGTTTTATCGGTGGCGTGCATGATAGCGAAGTTTTTCGCAGCTTCTGCCTCGGCCATTGGTCTTGGCGGGGTGCGCAGCAGCTACTGGCCAGTGGCCATATACGATCTTGAAAGCATTGGATTAGAGCCCCTGGAAAGGTCTATCAATCCGGTCGATTGTTACCATTACCCGTATGAACTTCTCTCTGGTGCTCCCGGGCGTAGCATTGGCTCCGTACCCACTTTCCAGCCCCGCCAAGGAGCACCGAGATCATGAAACGCGCCCTGCTTACCCTGACCCTGTCCATTCTGGCCGCCAACGCTTTCGCTGTGCCAGCTGCCGACCAGCACCTGACCGCCGAATCGCGCTCCAGCGCCGCCGAAATCGCCCAACCCCTGAAAACCGTAGCCGAAGGTGGCTCGGATCGCCTGATCGAACGCAGTGGCCGTGTTGCCGAAGGTGGCTCTGATCGCCTGATCGAACGCTCTGGCCGTGTTGCCGAAGGTGGCTCGGATCGCCTGATCGAACGCTCCGGCCGTGTTGCCGAAGGTGGCTCGGACCGCCTGATCGAACGCTCTGGCCGCGTTGCCGAAGGTGGCTCTGATCGCCTGATCGAACGCTCTGGCCGTGTTGCCGAAGGTGGCTCGGATCGCCTGGTTGAAATCAGCCATGTGAGCTGATCGCCATGGCCGAAAACAACAACCTGACGCACAGCGCTTGCTCCCCTCCCAGCCCGGTCCATTGACCGGGCTTCGTTTTTTTATCTAGAGTGCCCAGCCTTACCGTCTCAGAATTACCTGCCATGCTGCCGCGCGCCGAACAGAAGCTTCAGACCCGCCAGGCCCTGCTCGACGCTGCCTGCCAGCTCATGCAGAGCGGCCGCGGTTTCGGCAGCATCAGCCTGCGCGAAGTGGCCAAGGCGGCAGGTATCGTGCCCACCGGCTTTTACCGGCACTTCCCCGACATGGACGCCCTGGGCCTGGCGCTGGTGGCCGAAGTGGACGCCACCTTCCGCCATACCATCCGCCTGGTGCGGCAGAACGAGTTCGAGCTCGGCGGCATCACCGACGCGTCGGTACGCATCTTCCTCGACGTGGTGGCCGCCCACCGTGCGCAATTCCTGTTCCTGGCGCGCGAGCAGTACGGCGGCTCGCAAGCGGTGCGCCAGGCCATTGCCGGCCTGCGCCAGGGCATCAGCGACGACCTGGCCACCGACCTTGCGCGCATGAAGCGCTGGCGGCACCTGGACAAGGCCGCCCTGGCAGTGATGGCCGACCTGGTGGTGAAAACCGTGTTTGCCACCCTGCCCGAACTGATCGACAGCCCCGAACAGGGTTATCCACAGGCACTCACCGCGCAGGAAAAGATCACCCAGCAGTTGCGCTTCATCTTCGTCGGCGCGCGGCATTGGCAGGGCCTGGGCAATCCGGGCTGACCTGCTGGCCGTACTGGCCTCTTCGCGGGCAAGCCCGCTCCCACAAGTACCTCTGTGGGAGCGGGCTTGCCCCGCGAAGAGGCCGGCACAGACAACCGACAATCGCACTTCTGCTAACATGGCGCCCTGCCCGACAGCGACGAGCCCCACATGCCCAACCCCTGCCCCCTTCAGCCCGCACTGGCCCGCTTCAACCAGCACTTCGCCGAACGCATCGTGCCGCTGTGGCAGGGCCCGGGCTGGAACGCCGACATGGCCCTGCCCTACGAAGCCCTCGACGCCGGGCACCAGCCGCTGCCGGTGCAGCGCTACCGGGCCATGGCCTGTGCGCGTCAGCTCTACCTGTTCAGCAGCCGCATCGAGCAGCCGGGGGCTGCCGAACGCGCGGCTGCACTGTTCCGCTCGCTGCAGCGGCATTTTCATGATGCCGAGCACGGCGGCTGGTTCTACAGCATCGATGCCCAGGGCAAGCCGCTGGACCGGCGCAAGGACCTCTACACCCACGCCTTCATCGTCTTCGCCTGCGCCCACTACTGGGGCAAGGTGCGCGAAGGGCTGGTGGAATCCGCCCTCAATGCCGCCCTTGAGATCGTGGCCGAGCAGTTCGCTCGCGACGATGGCTTGTACGAAGCCAGCCTGGGCGAAGATTGGTCCGACCTGGGCAGCGGCCCCTTGCAGAACCCGCAGATGCACCTGGCCGAAGCCTTCCTGCAGGTGCTCGCCGTGCGTGAAGACGACGCGGTTCGCCACGATCTGCTGCAACTGTGCGAGGCGCTGCAGGCGCACTTCATCGAACCGAAGCACGGGCTGATGCTGGAGAAACCTCGGGGCGCTGTGGATAACTGGTTCGAACCGGGGCATCAGTTCGAATGGTTCTACCTGCTGCAGACTTCGCCGCTGCTGCGCGGCACAGCGCTGCACACCTCCATCGATCGCGCCTTTGGCTACGCCGAGCAGTGCGGGGTGAGGGAAGGAGCGGTGCTGGCCATGCTCGATGTAGACGGCAAGGTCATCGATGCCACCCAGCGCATCTGGGCGCAGGCGGAGTATCTGCGGGCGCTGGTGCTGCGTTCAGGTAATGAAGCGCAACTGGCTCTGCAGTTGCAGGCCATGGAGCAGCGGTTCCTGCATGCAGGTGGCTGGTATGAGTGCCGCGACGCTGAGGGTGCGGTGAGCCGGCATGACATGCCTTCGACGACGCCCTATCACCTGGCGACTTGCCTGGAAGGTTTGCAGCGCCTGAGCTGACGCATTCGCGGGGCAAGCCCGCTCCCACACATTCACCAGCACCTGTGGGAACGGGCTTGCCCCGCGTCTGAATCAGCCCTTGGCCGAGCGGTCGATCGAGAACCCCGCCCAGTCCTGGCTCACCGGCATCAGCTCGAGGCTGTTGATGTTGATGTGCGCCGGCTGGTTGAGGATCCAGAAGATGGTCTCGGCGATGTCCTGCGGCTGGATCGGCTCGGCGCCGGCGTAGGTGGCATCGTACTTGGCCTGGTCGCCGCCGAAGCGCACCAGCGAGAACTCGCTCTCGCACAGGCCCGGCTCGATGTTGCTGACGCGCACGCCCGTGCCGCGCAGGTCGCAGCGCAGGCTCAGCGAGAACTGGCCGACGAAGGCCTTGGTGCCGCCGTACACGTTGCTGCCCGGGTACGGGTAGTTGCCGGCCACGGAGCCGACGTTGAGGATCGATGCGCCGCGGCCATGGGCGATCAGCCGCGGCAGCAGCAGGCGGGTGGTGTACATCAAGCCCTTGATGTTGGTGTCGACCATGGTTTCCCAGTCGTCCAGGCTGCAGTTCTGCGCCGCATCCACTCCCAGTGCCAGGCCTGCGTTGTTGACCAGGCCGCGCAGCTTGTCGAAGCCGGCCGGCAGGCTGGCGAGCGCCTGCTCCATGGCTTTGCGGTCGCGCACGTCAAGCACCAGGCCGTGCACTTCGGTCTTGGCCGACAGCTCGGCGCACAGGGCATCCAGGCGGTCCTTGCGGCGCCCGGTGAGTACCAGCTTCCAGCCGGCATCGGCAAAACGGCGGGCGGTGGCCTCGCCAAAACCGGAAGTCGCGCCAGTGATGAATACGGTGGACGTCATGCTCTGTTCCTCGCGGTGGATAGGGTCTTCGGCAGGCCATCCAGCATGCCTTTGCTTGGCCTTGGCAGCAAGGCGTCAAAGCAGCTGTTCATTTTTTGTACATAGTCGCGAAAGCCCCGCTGCAGAGCGGCTGGCGCCAGGTATACGCATGTTATCCACAAGCCTTTCCCCACGGATTGGGGGCAACTTGGCTGCCCAGCGGAACCCTTTCAGCGAACTGTGGTCGGCGGGTGATGGCTCAACGCTTTCAAGCATGCCGCCTGCAGCGGTCTGTCCAAGGGTTTTTCACAGAGTTATCCACAGGCAATCGATGAATTCAGGGCGTATCAGATCTGTGGAAAAAAGCCTGTGCAATCATCCACAAAGCATCACTGATCAAAAAATGAACAGATGCTTGAAAGCCTTGCAATCAAAGGGATCGAGCGAGGTGCCACCATGTTTTCCACAGGCGGTTCCACATTATCCGTGGAAAACATAGCGCCTGTGGAAACAAGGGTTTGCGAAGGGCTTGTAGTGCGCTTCGAGAAACATATGCGACAAGTTGTCCACATGTGCCAGGCGCCGCTGTGCGGCCCAATCGCCGGCAAGCCGGCGCCCGCAACGGCAGTGGTGAACCTGTGGGAGCCGGCTTGCCGGCGATTGGGCTGCGCAGCAGCCCCCAACTGTCTTCAGTGCCCGCCCAGGTAGGCGTTGCGCACCTCTTCGTTGACCAACAGCTCTTGCCCGGTGCCGGTCATGCGGATCTCCCCGTTCACCATCACATACGCCCGGTCGGACAGCTTCAGCGCATGGTTGGCGTTCTGCTCCACCAGGAAGATGGTCATCCCGGTCTTGGCCAGTTCACGCAGGGTCGCGAAGATCTGCTTGACCACGATCGGCGCCAGCCCCAGCGAAGGCTCGTCGAGCAGCAACAGCTTGGGCCGGCTCATCAACGCCCGCGCGATGGCCAGCATCTGCTGCTCGCCGCCGGACATGGTCATGGCCCGCTGGTTGCGCCGCTCCTTCAAGCGCGGAAACAGCTCGAACATGCGCTGCATGTCTTCGCTGGCATGCTTGTCGCCAATGGGGATGGTGCCCATCATCAGGTTTTCCTCGACGGTCATGTCGGGGAACACCCGCCGCCCTTCCGGCGACTGGGCGATGCCGTTGGAGGCGATGTAGTGCGACGACTTGCGGGTGATGTCGGTGCCGCGATAGACGATGTGCCCGGCCGCCGCACGCGGCTGGCCGAAGATCGACATCAGCAAGGTCGACTTGCCGGCACCGTTGGCACCGATCAGGCTCACCGTCTCGCCTTCGTTGATGTGCATCGAGACTTTCTTCAGGGCCTGGATCGGCCCGTAGAACACGTCCAGTTCCTTCAGCTCGAGAATGGGTGCACTCATACCAGCTCCTCTTCGTCGGCACCCAGGTAGGCGGCGATCACCGTCGGGTTGTGGCGGATGTCCTGTGGCGCGCCTTCGGCGATCACGTTGCCGTGGTCGAGCACGACGATATGGTCGGAGATGCTCATGACCATGCCCATGTCGTGCTCGATGAGCACCACGGTGATGTCATGCTCGTCACGCAGCACGCGTATCATGCGGCTCAGCGCCTCGGTCTCCTGCGGGTTGAGGCCGGCAGCCGGCTCGTCCAGGCAGATGATCTTCGGCCGCGTGCACATGGCCCGGGCAATTTCCAGGCGGCGCTGCTGGCCGTAGGACAACTCGCCGGCCAGGCGGTTGGCGCAATCGACCAGGTCGACCACCTCCAGCCAGTAGAACGCATGGTCCAGGGCATCGCTCTCGGCCTTGCGGTAGGCCTTGGTGTTGAGCACCCCGGCCAGCAGGTTGCGGTTGACCCACATGTGCTGGGCCACCAGCAGGTTTTCCACCACCGACATTTCCTTGAACAGGCGGATGTTCTGGAAGGTGCGCGCCAGGCCCGCGCGGTTGACCAGGTGGGTGCCGCCGAACATCTTGTAGTACAGGCGGTTGGCAAACTTCGCCGGCGACACGAAGTCGGTCGCCTGGAAGCGCTCGCCGAGCAACTGGATGACATTGGTGTGGCTGCCACGCACGTTCAGCTCGATGCGCCCGCCGCTGGCCTTGTAGAAGCCGGTGAGGCAGTTGAACACGGTGGTCTTGCCGGCGCCGTTGGGGCCGATCAGGGCGAAGATCTGGTTGCGCCGGACCTTCAGGCTGACATCGCTGAGCGCCTTGATGCCACCGAACTGCATCATCAGGTTGTCGACCGAGAGAATGATTTCGTCGCTCATGGCGCCACTCCTTTACGCGGGACCACACCGGTGCGGCTGATGCGAATCAGCCCGCGCGGTCGCCAGATCATCATCAGCACCATCAGCACGCCAAACAGCAGCACGCGGTATTCGGAGAAGCTGCGCAGCAGCTCCGGCGCCACGGTCAGCACGAAGGCGGCGATCACCACACCGACGGTCGAGCCCATGCCGCCGAGCACGACGATGGCCAGGATCAGCGCCGACTCGAAGAAGGTGAACGACGAGGGGTTGACGAAGCCCTGGTAGGTGGCGAAGAACACCCCGGCAAGGCCCGCGGTGGAAGCGCCGAGGGTGAACGCCGAAAGCTTGACCAGCACGTGGTTCAGGCCCATCGAGCGGCAGGCGATTTCGTCTTCGCGCAGCGCTTCCCAGGCGCGGCCGACCGGCATGCGGGTCAGCCGGTGCTTGACGTACAACACCGCCAGCACCACCAGGAACAGCACCGCGTAGATGAACACGAACTTCAGGTTGGCGTTGTAATCGATGCCGAGAAACTCATGGATCGGCACCCCACCGTCCTTGGCCCGGCGGCCGAACTCCAGGCCAAAGAAGGTCGGCGACGGCGCCGGCATGCCGTTCGGGCCGCCGGTGAACGACAGCCAGTTGTTCAGCACCAGGCGGATGATCTCGCCAAAGCCCAGGGTCACGATGGCCAGGTAGTCACCGTGCATGCGCAACACCGGGAAGCCGAGTATGCACCCCGCCAGCGCCGCGGCGATGGCCGCCAGCGGCAGCACGCTCCAGAAGCCCAGGCCCAGGTACTGGTAGCCCAGCGCCAGGCCGTAGGCGCCAATGGCGTAGAAGGCCACGTAGCCCAGGTCGAGCAGGCCGGCCAGGCCCACCACGATGTTCAGGCCCAGGCCCAGCAGCACGTAGATCAGGCCGAGGATGACCACGGTCAGCAGGTACTTGTTGGCGAACACCGGGAAGATGATGGCGATCACGATCAGCGCCGGGATGATGTAGCGCAGCCGCGACTTGTAGCCCGGGGCGTTGACATGCACGCCCGAACCGCCGCTGTCGAAGCCCTCGAGCATGCGCCGCCCGGCGGCGGTCTGTACGTACAGGCTGAGCAGAAAGCGCCCCAGCATCACCCCGCCGACCAGCCAGGCCACCCGGCGCGGCTCGGCATTGAAGGTGTAGCCGTCGAGCACCACGCCGACGATCGGGCCGAACACGATGAGCGCCAGCAGGCCCGCGACGATGGTCTCGAGCACGCTGCGTTTGAGATCGAAACCCTTGGTTTCGGAGGCAGAAGCAATCTTGGCAATCGACATGTTCACACCTTAGCCACGAGCGGGCGACCCAACAGGCCTTGTGGGCGGAAGATAAGGATCATCACCAGCAGCGAGAAGCTGAATACGTCCTTGTAGTCGGAGTTGATCAGGCCGGAGAACAGCGATTCGGAGATCCCCAGTATGATCCCGCCCAGCATCGCCCCAGGCAGCGAGCCGATACCACCGAGCACGGCGGCGGTGAACGCCTTGATGCCGATGATGAAGCCTGCGTAGAAGTCGAAGGTGCCGTAGTTCATGGTGATCAGCACGCCGGCCAGGGCGGCCATCACGGCCCCGATGACGAAGACGTAGGAGATCACCCGGTCGGTGTTGATGCCCAGGATCGACGCCATCTTGCGGTCTTGCTGGGTGGCGCGGCACATGCGGCCGAGCTTGGTGTACTTGATCACGTAGGTGAGCAGGCCCATGCCGACGAAGGCGGCGACCAGGATGAAGATCTTGGTGTAGGTCAGTTGCACGAAGCCTGTGCCCACGTCGACGCGCCAGGCGCCTTCGAGCAGGGTTGGCACGCCTTGCTGGCGGGCGCCCTGGCTGATCTGCGCGTAGTTCTGCAGGATCAGCGAGATACCGATGGCGCTGATCAACGGTGCCAGGCGGGTGGAGTTACGCAGGGGTTTGTAGGCGATGCGTTCGATGGTGAAGCCATAGACGCCCGTGACGACGACGGTGAACAACAAGGTCCCCAGCATCAAAAGCGGGAACGATTCGACGCCGAAATAGGCCAGCAATGCCAGACTGATTGCCGCGAGGTACGCGGAAATCATATACACCTCGCCGTGCGCGAAGTTGATCATGCCGATGATGCCATAGACCATTGTGTAGCCGATGGCGATCAGGCCATAGACCGACCCGAGGGTCAGGCCGTTGACCAGTTGCTGCAGGAAAATACCATCCATAACGCAATCTCACCTGATTGAGATTGCACGAGCGCCGACCACGGCGGGCCCCGGATGCAGCGGCCCTCGCAGCGCAGAACTGTGCAGATCTTCGGATAAAGACAGGTACCGCGGGACACTGGCCCGGGCATCAGCGCCCGGGCCGTTGGCCATTGTTATTTTTGTTTTTCCAGCTGGTGGTACTTGCCTTGGGCATCCCACTGGTAGACCACGTAGTCGGAGACTTTCAGGTCGCCCTTGCTGTCCCATTCCTTCTTGCCCATCACGGTTTCGACGGGGTTGGCCTTGAGCCACTTGGCGGCGTCTTCGCCCTTGTTCGACTTGGCGCCGTTGAAGCCGGCGGCCAGCGCCTGGATCGAGGCGTAGGCGTACAGGGTGTAGCCTTCAGGCTCGGTACCGGCCTTGCGGAACTCCTCGACCACCGCCTTGCTTTCCGGCAGCAGGCGCGGGTCGGCGCCAAAGGTCATGTACACGCCGTCGACGAACTGCGCACCGCCGGCAGTGGCCACCAGTTCGTCGGTGACGATG
>NZ_DJTF01000044.1:0-36076 GCF_002438125.1 Pseudomonas sp. UBA6315 | reverse complement strand
CACTACCTGGATTAAGTAACTCATTGAATCTCAAGGAGTTTCTCGTTCCGACTACGCTGGAAGTGGGGCGCATTATAAGGGGATTCGAGACCCCGTCAAGGCTTAATTTCAAGAAACCTCGTTATTGCCGAAAAACAAAGCGGGGCGGCCTAATGGCCGCCCCGCTTTTACTTGCATGCCTTATTAAAGGCTAGGGAACGCGAACTGCGACGCCTCATGGCTGGCACGCTGCGGCCAGCGCTGGGTGATCGCCTTGCGGCGGGTATAGAAGCGCACACCATCCGGGCCATACGCATGCAGGTCGCCGAACAGCGAACGCTTCCAGCCACCGAAGCTGTGATAAGCCACCGGCACCGGCAGCGGCACGTTCACACCGACCATGCCCACTTCGATCTCGTCGCAGAACAGGCGCGCGGCCTCGCCGTCACGGGTGAAGATGCAGGTGCCGTTGCCATACTCGTGATCGTTGATCAGCTGCATGGCCTGCTCCAGGCTGCTCACCCGCACGATGCACAGCACAGGGCCGAAGATCTCTTCTTTATAGATGCGCATCTGCGGGGTCACCTTGTCGAACAAGGTACCGCCCACGAAGTAGCCATCTTCATTACCCGCCACGCGCAAGCCACGGCCATCCACCACCAGCTTGGCGCCGGCGGCAACACCGTCGTCGATGTAGCCCACTACCTTGTCACGGGCAGCAGCAGTCACCAGCGGCCCCATGTCCAGGCCGCACGACGTGCCGGCACCGATCTTCAGCGCCTTGATCTGCGGCTCCAGCTTGGCGATCAGCGCATCGGCAACCTGGTCGCCCACACACACAGCGACGGAAATGGCCATGCAGCGCTCACCACACGAACCGTAGGCTGCGCCCATCAGTGCGCTGACGGCGTTGTCCAGGTCGGCGTCAGGCATCAGCACGGCGTGGTTCTTCGCGCCGCCCAGGGCCTGCACACGCTTGCCGCGCTTGGTGCCTTCGGCGTAGATGTATTCGGCAATCGGCGTCGAACCCACGAAGCTCAGGGCTTTCACTTCCGGGGCCTCGATCAGCGCGTCCACGGCTTCCTTGTCGCCGTGCACCACGTTGAGGATGCCCTTGGGCAGGCCGGCCTCGAGCAGCAGCTGGGCAATGAACAGCGTCGAGCTCGGGTCACGCTCGGACGGCTTGAGGATGAACGCGTTGCCGCAAGCGATGGCCAGCGGGTACATCCACAGCGGCACCATGGCCGGGAAGTTGAACGGCGTGATGCCGGCCACCACGCCCAGCGGCTGGAAGTCCGACCAGGCATCGATGTTCGGGCCGACGTTACGGCTGTACTCGCCCTTGAGCACTTCCGGGGCGGCGCAGGCGAACTCGACGTTCTCGATGCCGCGCTTCAATTCGCCGGCCGCGTCTTCCACGGTCTTGCCATGCTCTTCGCTGATCATCTGCGAGATCTTGGCCTCGTTCTGCTCCAGCAGTTGCTTGAAGCGGAACATCACCTGGGCGCGCTTGGCCGGTGGGGTGTTGCGCCAGGCCGGGAAAGCGGCCTTGGCGGAGTCGATCGCTTCCTGCACGGTTGCGCGGCTGGCCAGCTCGACCTTGCGTACCGCCTGGCCGGTGGAGGGGTTGAAGACATCGGCGGTGCGCTCACCCTTGGTAACCAGCTCGCCGTGAATCAGGTGCTGAACAATGCTCATGCATAACTCCAGATAAAGAAGGTTGAAGCCAGCGCGCGATCAGCTCGCGCGCCTTGCGTCAAAATCAGAAAGATCAGTCGATCTTGTTCAGGGTTTCACCGACCGCGTCGAACAGGCGGTCCAGTTCCTGCGGCTGGGTGTTGAAGGTTGGGCCGAACTGCAGGGTGTCGCCACCGAAGCGTACATAGAAGCCGGCTTGCCACAGCTTCATCGCCGCCTCATACGGACGCACGATGGCATCGCCATCACGGGCGGCGATCTGGATCGCGCCGGCCAGGCCGTAGTTGCGGATGTCGACGATGTTCTTGGTGCCCTTCACGCCATGCAGCAGCTTCTCGAAGTGCGGCGCCAGCTCGGCGGCCGACTGCACCAGGTTTTCTTTCTGCAGCAGGTCGAGCGCGGCGATACCTGCGGCGCAGGCGACCGGGTGGGCCGAGTAGGTGTAGCCGTGGGGGAATTCGACGGCGTATTCCGGGGTCGGCTGGTTCATGAAGGTCTGGTAGATCTCGCTGCTGGCGATCACTGCGCCCATCGGGATGGCGCCGTTGGTTACCTGCTTGGCGATGCACATCAGATCCGGGGTCACGCCGAACGCTTCGGCGCCGGTCATCGCGCCCATGCGGCCGAAGCCGGTGATCACTTCGTCGAAGATCAGCAGGATGTTGTGCTGGGTGCAGATTTCACGCAGGCGCTTCAGATAACCCTTCGGCGGCGGCAGTACACCCGCCGAGCCTGCCAGCGGTTCGACGATCACGGCCGCGATGTTCGACGCATCGTGCAGCTCGATCAGCTTGAGCATCTCATCGGCCAGGGCGATGCCGCCCTCTTCTGGCATGCCCTTGGAGAAGGCGTTCACCGGCAGCACGGTGTGCGGCAGGTGGTCGACGTCCAGCAGTTGGCCGAACATCTTGCGGTTGCCGTTGACGCCGCCCAGGCTGGTGCCGGCGATGTTCACCCCGTGGTAGCCACGGGCACGGCCAATGATCTTGGTCTTGGTCGCCTGGCCTTTCAGGCGCCAGTAGGCGCGCACCATCTTCAGCGCGGTGTCGGCGCACTCGGAACCGGAGTTGGTATAGAAGACGTGGTTCAGGTCGCCCGGGGTCAGTTCGGTGATCTTTTCAGCCAGCTGGAACGACAGCGGGTGGCCGAACTGGAACGCCGGGGAATAGTCCAGGGTATTGAGCTGACGGGTGACCGCGTCGGCAATTTCCTTGCGGGTATGCCCGGCGCCGCAGGTCCACAGCCCCGACAGGCCATCGAAGATCTTGCGCCCCTTGTCGTCGACCAGGTAGTTGCCCTCGGCCGCCACGATCAGGCGTGGGTCACGGTGGAAGTTGCGGTTGGCGGTGTAAGGCATCCAGTGGGCATCCAGCTTGAGCTGGCTGGCGATACCGGAAGGAGCGGTTTCGGGCATGTTCATCGGCGGTTCCTCGAAAGACGAATAGGCAACGATGGATGTTGTTGCAGCTAAATTCGCACGCAGATAAAGTCTGAAAAAGCCTACATTTCTAATCTTCAGATAGAACAAGACTAAACTGATGAGCCGACGCCCCGATCCTCTGGCACAGGTCAGCGATTTCGATATCCGCCTGTTGAAAATCTACCGAAGCGTCGTCGAATGCGGCGGTTTCTCGGCTGCCGAGAACGTGCTCGGGATTGGCCGCTCGGCCATCAGCCAGCAGATGAACGACCTTGAGCAGCGCCTGGGCTTGCGCCTGTGCCAGCGCGGCCGCGCCGGTTTCTCGCTGACCGAGGAGGGCCGCGAGGTGTACCACTCGGCGCTGCAGCTGCTCAGCGCGCTGGAAACCTTCCGCACCGAGGTCAACGGCCTGCACCAGCACCTGCGCGGCGAGCTCAATATCGGCCTGACCGACAACCTGGTGACCCTGCCGCACATGCGCATCACCCATGCCCTGGCCGAACTCAAGGACCGCGGCCCGGACGTGCGCATCCAGATCCGCATGATCGCCCCCAGCCAGGTCGAGCAAGGGGTGCTCGACGGCAGCCTGCATGTTGGCGTGGTGCCCCAGACCAGCCCGCTCTCCGGCCTCGAGTACCAACCCTTGTACAGCGAGCGCTCGCTGCTCTACTGCGCCGTCGGCCACCCGCTGTTCTATGCCGACGACCAGCAGGTCGACGATGAGCGCCTCAACAGCCAGGAAGCCATCGCGCCCACTTTCCGCCTGCCCGCCGATATCCAGGCGCACTACCAGGCACTCAACTGCACCGCCAGCGCCTCGGACCGTGAAGGCATGGCGTTCCTGATCCTCACCGGGCGCTACATCGGCTACCTGCCCGACCATTACGCCACGTTCTGGGTCCAGCAAGGCCGCCTGCGCCCGCTCAAGCCGGCCCAGCGCTACTACGACCTGAGCCTGAGCTGGGTCACGCGCAAGGGCCGGCGGCCGAACCTGGTGCTGGAAAGCTTCCTGGAAAGCCTGGCTGCGACACGCTGATGCCTGCTTGTGCCGCTAATGCTTGTCACTTGCGCGCAGGCAGGTAATCTTGTCCGACATCCGTTGCCACAGACCTGTACGGAATCGTCCATGACCCTAGAAGTCCCTGCGCATCGCCTTTCCGCCTCGGGCAAGCCCGCCGGCCGCATCCGCCAGAAGAACGAACAGGCCATCATCCAGGCCGCCGAAGACGAATTCGCCCGTCATGGCTTCAAAGGCACCAGCATGAACACCATCGCGCTGAAGGCCGGCTTGCCCAAGGCGAACCTGCATTACTACTTCACCAACAAGCTGGGCCTGTACATCGCCGTACTGAGCAACATCATCGAACTGTGGGACAGCACCTTCAACGCCCTGAGCGTCGAGGACGACCCGGGCGAGGCGCTGAGCCAGTACATCCGCACCAAGATGGAGTTCTCCCGGCGCAACCCGCAGGCTTCGCGGATCTTCGCCATGGAAGTGATCAGCGGCGGCAGTTGCCTGACCGAGTATTTCAGCGCCGACTACCGCGAATGGTTCCGCGGCCGTGCTGCGGTGTTCCAGGCCTGGATGGATGCCGGCAAGATGGACCCGGTCGACCCGGTGCACCTGATTTTCCTGCTCTGGGGCAGCACCCAGCACTACGCCGACTTCGCCACCCAGATCTGCCAGGTCACCGGCCGCAGCCGCCTGACCAAGCAAGATATGGAAGATGCGAGCAGCAACCTTATCCACATCATTCTCAAAGGATGCGGCATCGCGCCGAGCGCCTGACTTCTCTATATGCCTTCTACCCTGCTCGACCTCTGCGAGTTTCGCGAGGAAATCCGCAAGAGCCGCTTCATCACCCTGGCCGGCCCGATCACCAGCGCCGCCGAGGCGATGAGCTTCATCGAACGCCACAGCGACCTCGCCGCCACCCACAACTGCTGGGCCTGGAAGCTCGGTGCGCAGTACCGCAGCAGCGACGATGGCGAACCCGGAGGCACCGCCGGGCGGCCGATTCTGGCCGCCATCGAGGCGCAGGATTGCGACCAGGTGGTGGTGCTGGTGATCCGCTGGTATGGCGGCATCCAGCTGGGCACCGGTGGCCTGGCCAGGGCCTATGGCGGCGGGGCCAACAAGTGCCTGCAACAGGCGCCGAAACGGCTGCTGGTGCAGCGCAGTGAATTTGCCTGCAGCTGCAGCTTCAGCGAACTGGCCCTGGTGAAGTTGCGCCTGGCCGAGGTGGATGGCCTGGTGCTGGACGAGCAGTTCACCGCCAATGGCGTTGACCTGCGCATTGCTGTCGGCGAAACCCACCTAGCCGCCTTGCAACAGCAATTGGCAGACCTGAGCCGCGGGCGAATCCTCCTCGAAGCGTGTTGAAGGTTGCACACAACAACTGTGGGCCCGCCTGTGGATAAGCTTGGGGCACTCATCTGCAAGCCTTGCCATTCAAGGCCTGCAGAGCATTGAGCATATTTTGATCACCGTTTGATGACAGTCGCAAGCGGTTGACTTGTCAAGTGTTATCCACAGTCGAAAAGCCGGATGCCGTCAGACCTTCACCCGCGCTTGCACACATTAACTGTGGATCAGCCTGTGGATAACCCGTTAGCCAACAAGCCAAGCGCCCGGCTCTGCACGGCCTTGACGCAGCTGGTCAATTTTTAACCACCTTCGATGCAGGCGGATGTCCCGAGCCTGCAGTATCCTCAATGTCTTTTTCCCCGATAAAGGAATGGTCCCATGGCTGATTCAAAGACTGCCCTCATCATCGGCGCCTCCCGTGGGTTGGGCCTGGGCCTGGTGCAGCGGCTGCAGGAGGATGGCTGGCACATCACCGCCACGGTACGCGACCCCAAGAAACCCGGCGCGTTGGGTGAAGTTGCCGGTGTACGCATCGAGCAGCTGGAAATGAACGACACCGCCCAGCTCGATGGCCTGAAGCAACGCCTGCAAGGTGAAGTGTTCGACCTGGTGTTCATCAATGCCGGTGTCATGGGGCCCCTGCCCCAGGACCTGGAAAAGGTGCAGCAACCAGACATCGGCGCGCTGTTCATGACCAATGCCGTGGCGCCGATCCGCGTTGCCCGTCGCCTGGCCGGCCAGGTTCGCCAGGGCAGCGGCGTGCTGGCGTTCATGAGCTCGATCCTGGGCAGCGTGACCATCCCCGACGGCGGCGAGATCTGCCTGTACAAGGCCAGCAAGGCCGCGCTGAATTCGATGATCAACAGCTTCGTGGTCGAGCTGCAACGCCCGGATCTCTGCGTACTGGCCATGCACCCGGGCTGGGTGAAAACCGACATGGGCGGCGAAAACGCCGAGATCGACGTGCTCACCAGCACCCGCGGCATGCTCGAACAGGTCAAGGCCCACAGCGGCAACGGCGGCCTGCGCTTCATCAACTACAAGGGTGAAACCCTCACCTGGTGAGCCGCCTCTGATCGGCGGTTGGCGCAATGCAGGCCCGGCCAAGCGCAATGCCTGGCCAGGCCCTGTAGAATGGCGGCAACCGTACCTGATTGAGATAGCCACCTATGTATGACTGGTTGAACGCCCTGCCAAAGGCCGAACTGCACCTGCACCTCGAAGGTTCGCTCGAACCCGAGCTGCTGTTCGCCCTGGCCGAGCGCAACAAGATCGCCCTGCCCTGGAACGACGTCGAAACCCTGCGCAGCGCCTATGCCTTCAACAACCTGCAGGAATTTCTCGACCTTTATTACCAGGGCGCGGACGTGCTGCGCACCGAGCAGGACTTCTACGACCTGACCTGGGCCTACCTGCAGCGCTGCAAGGCACAGAATGTTATCCACACCGAGCCGTTCTTCGACCCGCAGACCCACACCGACCGGGGCATCCCGTTCGAGGTGGTGCTCAATGGCATCAACCACGCGCTCAAGGATGGCCGTGAACAACTGGGCATCAGCAGTGGCCTGATCCTGAGCTTCCTGCGCCACCTCAGCGAAGAAGAAGCCCACAAGACCCTCGACCAGGCCTTGCCCTTCCGCGACGCGTTCATTGCCGTTGGCCTGGACAGCTCGGAAATGGGCCACCCACCGAGCAAGTTCCAGCGCGTGTTCGACCGTGCCCGCAGCGAAGGCTTCGTCGCCGTCGCCCATGCCGGCGAAGAAGGCCCGCCCGAGTACATCTGGGAAGCCCTCGACCTGCTGCAGATCAAGCGCATCGACCACGGCGTGCGCGCCATCGAGGACGAGCGCCTGATGCAGCGCATCATCGACGAGCAGATCCCCCTCACCGTGTGCCCCTTGTCCAACACCAAGCTCTGCGTGTTCGATCACATGAGCCAGCACAACATCCTCGACATGCTCGAGCGCGGCGTGAAGGTGACGGTGAACTCCGATGACCCGGCGTATTTCGGTGGCTACGTGACCGAAAACTTCCACGCCCTGCACACCCACCTGGGCATGAACGAAGACCAGGCTCGCCGCCTGGCCCAGAACAGCCTGGACGCACGCCTGGTGTAACCGGGCCGTCAGCCCACCTGCAACGTGCTGACCCGGGCAATGCGGTTGATCTGCTGGATACCTTCGGCGGAAATCTGCATTGCCCGGGTGCCTTCCGGCTCGCGCATCCAGCCAGACTGCAGGAACAGCGTGAGCAATGCACGCCCAAGGCTGCCCCCCAGATGCGGGCCCTGGTTGCTCCATTCGCTGCAGTGGCAGATCACGCAGCCTTGCTGCTGGCGTGGCGCCAAGGCGTCGATGTAGACCCCTATGCGCGCCAGCGCCAGGCGCCCTTCATCGCTGACCATCACCTGCCGCTCGCTGCCCTCCAGCCAGCCCGCGACCACCAGGCGGTGGTACAGCTCGCCGGCCAGCTCACCCCCCAAGTGATCACCACAACGCCGCGCCCGGCGCATCGACATCGGCATCTGCGCAGGCTTGGCCCGCTGCTGCCCATCACTGCCGAGCTGCACACTGGCCAACGCTTCGACGGCTGCGCCGACCTGGGGCGTGGCCAGCCTGAAATAGCGTTTGCGGCCCCGCGCTTCGAGCCTGAGCAAACCTGCCGAAGACAGCAGCGACAGGTGCGCGCAGGCAGAGGATGAGGTCAAGCCGGCCATCATCGCCAGTTCGTCGGTCGGCCGCGGCGTGCCATCGATCAACGCCCACAACATCGCACTGCGCTTGGGGTCGGCCATCAGGCCGGCAATCTGACTGATACTGCTGACTGCATTCATGTCCTGTAACTCCCTGCAAATCACATCTGATTTCCAATGGCCAACCGTGGCAACGCCGATCGCCCTCGGCAGGTGCCAGCCGCGGCGCTCGCCCCGCAGTATAAGCCGCACGCAGGCCCGCCCCGCAGGCGGGCCACGGGCGGCGCAGGCAAAGTGAATGTGGGTAGGGGAACCCTTGAGCGCCGAGCATGGCAAGGCGGCTGGGGCACAATGGCCCTTAAGAGGAAGGAAGCCGCCGGCTGGCAGGGAAGAAACAGCGCAAGAGGAAGAATGGCCCCAGGCAACGCAAGGACTCTGCCGACAGCGCCCTTCCTCAAATAACGCAGATTAAAGCGAACCTTCTACACGCTTGCAGGCCTTGCAGCGGCCCGCACCTTGACCGCCAGTCAGAACACTGCGCCAAGCCATGGCGAGGGGGCAGCGCGGCGCTACACTAGTCCCGCTCTCCCCCCAATTCGAAGGTATGCCGCGATGAAGATTGTCGTCAGTGCGTCAAACCGTAACCCCAACTGCCCGTGGCAGGTGAGGCTCGACCAACATGTGGTGAGCTTTCGCAGCGAGGCCGAAGCACGTGCCTTCGTCGCCACCCTGGAAACCCGCCTGCAGGCGCCTCATGCGCTCATGCCGGACGCCTGGCCTGCAAACCCCGGGTCAGTAGCGCGACACTGACCACCAGTGCCCCGCACAAGCTGATCACCAGGGTCATGGGCACCGCGCTGCCATCGTGCAGCAGGCCGACCAACGCTGCCGCTGCGGCGGCGACGCTGAACTGCAGGCAGCCCATCAACGCCGAAGCGCTGCCGGCCCGCGCCCCCTGGCCGCTCATGGCGCAGGCCGAGGCGTTGGGGATGATGCAGCCAAGGCTGGCGATGCAGACGAACAAGGGCAGCAAAAGTGGCCACAACTGCGCCGGGCGCATCGCGGCCACGCCGAGCATCACCAACCCCGCCGCCAGGTACACCCACACCGCCCGCACCAGCAGGAACGCAGGGCCCCGCTTGGCCAGCAGGCGAGCATTGACCTGCGCGACCAGGATGAAACCCGCCGCATTAGTGCCGAACAGCCAGCCGTAATGCTCTGCCGGCACGCCATAGAGTTTGATAAATACGAAAGGTGAACCGGCGATGTAGGCAAACATCCCGGCGATGGCAATTCCGCCGGTCAAGGCATGGCCGATGAACACGCGATCGGCCAACAGCCGCATGTACTGGCGCAGCGCCCCCGACAGCGGCTGGCGCGGGATGTGCGCCGGCAAGCTCTCCGGCAGGCCCAGGCTCACCGCCAGTAGGCAGGCCGCACTGAACAGGCTCAAGGCGAGGAAGATCGACTGCCAGCCCGCCACGTTCACCAGCACGCCGCCGAGCATCGGCGCAAGGATCGGCGCCAAGCCCATCACCAGCATCAATTGCGAGAACACCTTGGCCGAGGCCACCGGGTCGCACTTGTCACTGACGATGGCCCGCGACAGCACCATGCCGGCACAACCGCCCAACGCCTGGACGAACCGCGCCAGGATCAGCGTATCGAGGTTGGGCGCATAAGCGCAGGCCAGCGATGCCAGGGTGAACAGCCCCACACCGAACAACAGCGGCTTGCGCCGGCCGAAGCGATCGGCCACAGGGCCATAGGCCAGCTGGCCGAGCGACAAGCCGAGGAAGTACGCGGCCAAGGTGGCCTGTACATGTTTTTCGTCGGTGGCGAACGCCTGCGCCATGGCCGGGAAGGCGGGCAGGTAGAAGTCGATCGCCAGCGGCCCGAACGCACTCAATGCGCCCAGGATCAGCACCATTCGCAGGTTCATCAGGAATCCATAGCAGGCTAAGCAAGCGCGTAAGTCTACCTGCAGTGGACCCCTTCAGTATGAAAACATTTGCAACAAAACAGCCCGATGGCTCAGGCCACTTCGGCCTGGTAGCCCTCTTCACGGATCGCCGCCAGCAGCTGCTCGGGCGCCAATGCGCTGTGCACGCGCACCTCCTTGGCGGCCAGATCGACTTCCACCTGCGCCTGCGCATCCTGCTCCTGTACCGCGCGGGTCACCGCTTTCACGCAATGGCCGCAGGTCATGCCTTGGACGTTGAACACTTGCATGGGTATTGCCTCCTTGTGGGTTTTGCCCAGTTTCAAGCTTGCCATCGGGGCAAGGTCAAGTTCTGCGGCCAACGGCCGGGCTGGAAATCTGCGTAGACCTCGGCCAAGCTGCGCCTTTGACGATTCAGGCAAGCAGGAGATTTTCCATGTTCAGGGCAGCAGCGAGCGTTGTCGGGCTACTGGGTGCGCTGGCGGCAGTGCCGCCGGCCTTGGCCGAGGGCAATTCGGACTACAGCGTGCTGATCATTTCCCGGGAGCGCCTTGAAGTGGCCACCAGCTGCGAAATCGGCATCTACCTCAACGACCAGCTGTCCGGGCGAGTGTTCCAGGAGCAATCGGCCTCCTTCAACCTGCCGCCAGGCCCGGTCGATGTGCGCCTGCGCCTGCTGCCCGGGCAGATGCCCGGCTGCGCCCCAGGCATCGAGGACCAGCGCAGCACGCGCCTGAACCTGCAGGTGGGCCAGATCAACAAATACCGCATTGCCATGGGCCACAATGGGCTCGAGTTGAAGCGAGCCGGCCTGGGCTATTGACCTTCCCCGCATGGCAAGGTTGATGCTGCAGGCCAGTCCACGGAGGAAAGCCATGCCCGCATCCACCACTTTCGACCTGCCGATCTCCGGCATGACCTGCGCCAGCTGTGCTGGCCGCGTCGAGCGCGCCCTGCGCAAGGTCAGCGGCGCCGAACAGGTCAGCGTCAACCTCGCCACCGAACAAGCCCGCGTCCAGGCCCCGGCCGGCAGCCTGCCGGCCCTGGTCGATGCCGTGCGCGGCGCAGGCTACGGCGTACCCACCCGTACCCTGGAACTGCAGATCGGCGGCATGACCTGCGCCAGCTGCGTCGGCCGTGTCGAACGCGCCCTTGGCAAGCTGCCGGGCGTCGAGCAGGTCAGCGTCAACCTGGCCAGCGAACGCGCCCACCTCGAAGTGCTCCAGGCCCTCGATGACCAGTTGCTGGTCGCTGCCGTCGAAAAGGCCGGCTACAGCGCCAGCCTACCCCAGGCGCGCCAGGATGATCAGCAGGCCGCCCAACGCCGCTTGCGCAACGAACGCCTGGCGGTCGGCGCCGCCCTGTTGCTGGCGCTGCCCCTGGTATTGCCGATGCTGGTGCAACCGTTCGGCCTGCACTGGATGCTGCCGGCCTGGGCGCAATTCCTGCTGGCAACGCCGGTGCAGTTCATCCTCGGCGCCCGCTTCTACGTGGCGGCCTATAAAGCCGTGCGTGCCGGTGCCGGCAACATGGACCTGCTGGTGGCTCTGGGCACCAGCGCAGGGTACGGCCTGAGCCTGTACCAATGGGCCCAGGCGCCGGCGGGCATGGAGCCGCACCTGTACTTCGAGGCCTCGGCGGTGGTGATCGCCCTGGTGCTGCTCGGCAAGTACCTGGAAAGCCGCGCCAAACGCCAGACCGCCAGCGCCATCCGCGCGCTCGAAGCCCTGCGGCCGGAGCGCGCCGTGCGCCTGGTCGAGGGCCGTGAAGAAGACGTCGCGATCGCCCAGTTGCGCCTCGGCGACCTGGTGCTGGTCAAGCCCGGCGAGCGCTTCCCGGTGGACGGCGAAGTGGTGGAAGGCAGCAGCCACGCCGACGAGGCGCTGATCAGCGGTGAAAGCCTGCCAGTGCCCAAGCAACCCGGCGACAACGTGACCGGCGGCGCCATCAATGGCGAAGGCCGGTTGCTGGTACGCACCCAGGCGGTCGGCACGGAAACGGTCCTGGCGCGCATCATCCGCCTGGTCGAAGACGCCCAGGCAGCCAAGGCGCCGATCCAGAAGCTGGTTGACCGGGTCAGCCAGGTATTCGTCCCCGCGGTACTGGTGCTGGCGCTGCTCACCCTGCTCGGCTGGTGGCTGGCCGGTGCACCGCTGGAAACCGCGCTGATCAATGCAGTCGCCGTGCTGGTGATCGCCTGCCCGTGCGCCCTCGGCCTGGCCACGCCCGCAGCCATCATGGCCGGCACCGGCGTCGCCGCGCGCCACGGCATCCTGATCAAGGACGCCGAAGCCCTGGAACGGGCCCACGCAGTGAACCGGGTGGTGTTCGACAAGACCGGCACACTCACCTCGGGCAGCCCCCGGGTGGTGCACAGCCAGGCGCTGGGGGGCGACACCGCCGAGCTGCACCGCCTGGCCGGCGCACTGCAACGGGGCAGCGAGCACCCCTTGGCCAAGGCGGTGCTGGAGGCCTGCAGCGAGCAGGGCCTGGAGGTTCCGGCAGTAACCGACAGCCAATCCCTCACCGGCCGCGGCATCGCCGGGCGGGTGGAGGGCCGCGAGCTGGCCCTGGGCAACCGCCGCCTGCTCGACGAAAGCGGCCTGCAGCCCGGCGCCCTGGCCCCGATGGCACAGGCCTGGGAAGCCGAAGGCCGTACCCTGTCGTGGCTGATCGAGCAAGGTGCGCAGCCCCGCGTGCTGGGCCTGTTCGCCTTTGGTGACAGCCTCAAGCCCGGCGCCGAGCAAGCCATCACCACCCTGCACGCGCAACACATCACCAGCCACCTGCTGACCGGCGACAACCGCGGCAGCGCCAAGGTGGTGGCCGAGCGCCTCGGCATCGACGACGTGTACGCCGAAGTGCTGCCGGCCGACAAGGCCGCCACGGTCGCGGCCTTGAAGCAGGACGGCGTGGTGGCGATGGTCGGCGACGGCATCAACGATGCCCCGGCCCTGGCCGCCGCCGATATCGGCATCGCCATGGGCGGTGGCACCGATGTGGCCATGCAGGCCGCCGGCATCACTTTGATGCGCGGCGACCCACGGCTGGTGCCCGCGGCCCTGGAAATCAGCCGCAAGACCTACGCGAAAATCCGTCAGAACCTGTTCTGGGCGTTCATCTACAACCTGATCGGCATCCCCTTGGCCGCACTGGGTTACCTCAACCCGGTGCTGGCAGGCGCCGCCATGGCGCTGTCCAGTGTCAGCGTGGTCAGCAATGCCCTGTGGCTGAAAACCTGGAAACCCACCAGCACCTCGCAGGAGCAGGCCCCATGAACATCGGCCAGGCCGCCCGCCGCAGCGGGCTCAGCACCAAGATGATCCGCTACTACGAATCCATCGGCCTGCTCAAGCCGGCCACCCGCAGCGACAGCGGCTACCGCCTGTACCAGCCGCAGGACCTGCATAGCCTGGCGTTCATCAAGCGCTCGCGCGACCTGGGGTTCTCCCTGGAGGAAGTGGGCAAGCTGCTGACCCTGTGGCAGGACCGCCAACGCGCCAGTGCCGACGTCAAGGCACTGGCCGTGCAGCACATCGACGAGCTGAACCGGCGCATCGAGGAGTTGGTCAGCCTGCGCGATACCTTGAGTGAGCTGGCCGCCCACTGCCAGGGCAATGACCGGCCCGATTGCCCGATTCTCAAAGACCTGGCCAACGGCGGCGAGTGTTGCCATTGAGGCTTCTGGCCAGTTGGTCAGCTATTTGGTATGCCATATTAGCCTAGCGTCGGCCGAATAGTCGCCAAATGCGGCTTCGCCCAATAAATACGGGCATTTTCGCTCAAAAAATCCCGGACGCTGCCGATGCATGAAGCATCGCGTGTCGATAAAAACAAACTCCGGGAGCGTCGATGAACATCAAACAGAAACTGACCTGGGCATTCGCGGTCATCGCCGCGCTGCCCATCGTCCTCGTGGCCACCCTGGTGGTCATCAACCTGCGCGGCGAAGCCCGCGACGGATTCCTCGACAGCAGCAGCCGCGAGATCCGCCAGGTCAGCAATGCCATGAACCTGTTCTTCCAGGGCATCACCCAGAACGTCGACTACCTGGCCAGCCTGCCAGAAGTCACCGGCGCGGGTGCCGACATCAAGAAGCACATCAGCGCCGATGCCGCGCAGATCCCTACCGGCGAGCAGGACAAGGTGCTGTTCGAGCTGTTCACCCGCCTGGCCAACAGCCATTCGGACTACGCCTACGTGTCCTACGGCCTGAAGGACGGCGGCTACGCGTTCTGGCCCGGCGACCCGAGCATGAGCAACTACGACCCACGCACCCGCCCGTGGTACCAGACGGCCATGGCCAACCCCGGCAAGACCCTGCGCACCGCCCCGTACTACTGGGCAGGCGATGACGCAGTGCTGGTCAGCACCGTGCGCGCCGTCGCCAACCAACTCGGCAACCCCGGTGGCGTGGTCAACATCGACGTGTCGCTCAAGGGCCTGACCGAGATCGTGCAGCAGATCAAGCTGGGCGAAAGCGGCTACCTGATCCTCATGGAAAACAACGGCAACGTGATGGTCGACCCCCGCGATGCCAGCCACAACTTCAAGCAGCTGGCGAGTTTCGGCGAGGGCTATGCCGAGCTGGCCAAGGCCGGCAAGGGCCTGGTCGAAGTCGACCTGGGCGGTGTGCGCTACATGGCCAACGTCTACCCCGACGAGAAACTCGGCTGGACCTTCATCGGCCTGATCCAGCAAAGCGAAGTGATGCAGACCACCACCCGCCTGACCTGGCTCATCGGCACCATCGCGCTGGTGCTGGCGGCCCTGTTCGCCGTGGTCGGCACCGCCTTCGCCAAGCTCATCGTGCGCCCGATCAACAGTGTCACCAGCGGCCTGGAAGACATCGCCCAGGGCGAAGGCGACCTGACCCGCAACCTCGATGTGCGCGGCCGCGACGAAACCGCGCAACTGGCCAACTGGTTCAACCAGTTCCTCGGCGCCATCCGCAGCCTGATCCAGCACATCGGCTCGGCCGCCAGCAAGATCCTCAGCACCTCCAGCAGCTCGACCCGGGTTTCCAGCGACATGGCCGAGGCCGCCGGGCGCCAGCGCGAGGCCGTGGACATGGTGTCCACCGCGTTCCACGAAATGGTCGCCACCGCCAACGAAGTGGCGCGCTCCTGCAGCCAGGCCGCGCAATCGGCCGACAGCGGCCAGCAACAGGCCCGTGAAGGCCAGCAGCAGATCGATGCGGCGGTGCACAGCGTCGACCGCCTGAGCCAGGAAATCGAACAGTCGGCCCAGTCGATCCAGCAACTGGAGCGCGACAGCAACGCCATCCAGTCGATTCTCGGCACCATCCGCTCGATCGCCGAGCAGACCAACCTGCTGGCCCTCAACGCCGCGATCGAGGCCGCCCGGGCAGGCGAACAAGGCCGCGGCTTTGCCGTTGTGGCCGATGAAGTGCGGGCGCTGGCCAAGCGCACGGCCGACTCCACGGCAGAAATCGACGGCCTGCTGGGCAACCTGGCCAGCCGCACCGCCGAGGTGGCCGAGCAGATGCACGCAAGCCTGGAAGTGTCGCAGCAGTCGGTCAGCCGCATCGGCCTGGCCCGCGACAGCTTTGGCCAGATCCGTGAGTCGGTGGACATCATTCGCGACATGAACACCCAGATCGCAACGGCAGCGGAAGAGCAGCACCAGGTGGCCGAGGACATCAACCGGCATATCAGCCAGATCCATGGCGATGCGCAGTTGGTGGCGGAACTGGCCCAGGCCGCGCGGCAGGATTCGGAGAGCCTGGCCGGGTTGTCCAACGAGCTGGATTCGCTGGTGCGGCGTTTCCGCACCTGACCTGCAGTGCCCCCATCGCAGGCAAGCCGGCTCCCACAAGTACTGCGCATGGCGCTGTATCTGTGGGAGCCGGCTTGCCGGCGATGGGGCCAGTACAGGCAACCTACAGCGTCAACTCACCCGGCGTAGCGCCAAACAACTGCTTGAAGGCAGCGATGTAGGCCGAGGTCGAGTCATAACCACACCCCAGCGCGGCCTCGGTCACGCTCTCCCCCGCCTCCAGCAACGCCAACGATGACAACAGCCGCATCCGCTGGCGCCAGTTGCGAAAACTCAAGCCGGTTTCCCGCTGGAACAGGCGCATCAAGGTCTTCTCCGAACAGCCCAGCTGCAGCGCCCATTGCTGCAAGGTCTGCAGCTGGTCCGGCGCGGCGATCAGGCCATTGCACAGCGCCAGCAGCCGCGGATGACGAGGCAGGGGCAGCGAGAAACTCACTTCAGGCAACGTGCGCAACTGGTCGAGCAACACCGCCACCAGCCGTGCTTCGCTGCTGTCACCTTCCGGGTAATGCGCCGGGTACAGGCAGAACTGCTTGATCAGCTCGCGCGCCAAGGGCGTCACCTCCAGCACCCGGCACTGCGCCGCAGCCCAGGGGCAGGCGTCGCGGCGGATATACAGGCTGCGCATTTCGGCCTGCCCGGTGGTCACCACTTCGTGCTCGGCATCGGCCGGGATCCACACGCCCCACTGCGGCGGGGCGAAGTAGCTGCCGTCGCGGGTGTACACACCCAGCACGCCGCTGATGGCGTAGGAAAACTGCACCCAGTCGTGGCTGTGGCAGGTGGTCCAGGAGCCAGCGCCGAGGCTTTCGGCGCGGGCATAGAGGGGCCTGGGCAGGTGGTCCAGGGCGGGGATGGCGCGGGGGTGTCCGATGCTCGGCATGGTGGTTTCTTATAATTCCGACCAGACAAGCCTAACACCTGCGGCCACGCTGTCGCCCCTTTCGCCGGCTGTGGGAGCCGGCTTGCCGGCGAAGGGCGCGACGCGGTCTCAGCGCTCCACAATCATGGTCACGCCCTGCCCCCCCGCCGCACAGATCGAGATCAGCCCACGCCCCTTGCCCGCCGTCGCCAACAGCTTGGCCATGTTGGCCAGGATCCGCCCGCCGGTGGCGGCAAACGGGTGCCCTGCCGCCAACGAGCTGCCCTTGACGTTGAGCTTGCTGCGGTCGATCGCCCCCAGGGCAGCATCAAGCCCCAGGTGCGTGCGGCAGTACTCGGCATCTTCCCAGGCCTTGAGCGTGCACAGCACCTGGGCGGCGAAGGCTTCGTGGATTTCGTAGTAGTCGAAGTCCTGCAGCGTCAGCCCATTGCGCGCCAGCAACCGCGGCACGGCGTACACCGGCGCCATCAGCAGGCCTTCCTGCCCTTTGACGAAATCCACCGCCGCCGTTTCACCGTCGACCACATGGGCCAGCACTTCGAGCCCATGCGCCTGGGCCCATTCCGGTGTGCCCAGCAGCACCAGCGAAGCGCCATCGGTCAGCGGCGTGGAGTTGCCGGCGGTCAGCGTGCCCTGGCCGCTGTGGTCGAACACCGGCTTGAGCTTGGCGAGCTGTTCCAGGTCCAGGTCCGGGCGCAGGTTGTTGTCACGCGCCAGGCCCAGAAAAGGCGTGAGCAGGTCGTCCTGCCAGCCCTCGGCGTAGGACGCGGCCAGGCGCTGATGGCTGAGCAGCGCCAGCTCGTCCTGTTCGGCCCGGCCAATCTGCCAGGCCTGGGCCATGCGCTCGCAATGCTCGCCCATCGACAGCCCGGTGCGCGGCTCGCCATTGCGTGGCAGCTCCGGCTTCAAATGGGCCGGGCGCAGTTGCAGGAAGGGCTTGAGCCGCTCGCCCAGGGTTCTGCCGCGGTTGGCTTGCAGAAGGATGCGGCGCAGGCCCTCGCTGACGGCGATCGGTGCGTCGGAGGTGGTGTCCACGCCGCCGGCGATGCCCGATTCGATCTGCCCCAGGGCAATCTTGTTGGCCACCAGCAACGCCGCCTCCAGGCCAGTGCCGCAGGCCTGCTGGATGTCATAGGCAGGCGTGCGCGGCGACAGCCGCGAGCCGAGCACGCACTCGCGGGTCAGGCTCATGTCGCGTGAATGCTTGAGTACCGCACCCGCCACCACCTCGCCCAGGCGCAGGCCATGCAGGCGGTAGCGCTCGATCAGGCCTTCGAGGGTGACGGTGAGCATCGCCTGGTTGCTGGCAGTGGCATAGGCGCCGTTGGAGCGGGCGAAGGGAATTCGGTTGCCGCCCAGGATCGCGACCCGGCGAAGTGAACGCATGCGTGGATTCCTCCTGAAACAATTGGGTCCGTACAGCCTAGGTGTTTTTACCGCATTCGAACGACCTTGCCACAAAGTTGGTCCACACTTGCAAGCTTGCCTTCAGGGAGACCCCGCACATGAGCGATCGCTATCTCGGCTTTGCCAACTCCAACCTCGGCCGGCGCCTGGTCGATGCCCTCGGGCTGCCACGCCCGGCGCCACTGGAACGTTGGCAGGCCGGCCGCCTGCGCCCGGTTGAGGGTGCCCTGGTGCTGGGCGGCGGCCCTCTGGCCAGCGCCGTCGAGGCCATCGCCCCGCGCCTGACCGACGAATGCTACAGCTTCAACGGCGAAGGCCTGCAGGCCCCTGCCTGGGTCGCAGGCCTTGGGCCGAAGCTCAAGGCCGTGGTGTTCGATGCCAGCCATCTGTCCGACAGCGATCAGCTCAAGCAGTTGCGCGAATTCTTCCAGCCGCTGCTGCGCAGCCTCGCCGCCTGCGCCCATGTGGTGATCCTCGGGCGAGCGCCAGAGCAGCTCGACGACCCGCTGGCCAGCGTTGCCCAACGTGCCCTGGAGGGGTTCAGCCGGTCACTGGCCAAGGAGCTGCGCAACGGCGCCACGGCGCAGTTGCTGTACGTTGCCGAAGGCGCCGAAAACCAGCTCGAAGGCGCCTTGCGCTTCTTCCTGTCGCCCAAGAGCGCGTTCATTTCCGGCCAGGTGCTGCGCCTTGAGCCGTGCAATCAGCAAGTCGAAGACTGGACCCGGCCGCTGGCCGGCCGGCGCGCCCTGGTCACCGGCGCTGCGCGGGGCATCGGCGCCGCCATCGCCGAAACCCTGGCCCGCGACGGTGCGCAGGTCTTGCTGCTGGACGTTCCCCAGGCGCAACAGGACCTCGACGCCCTGGCCGCGCGCCTGGGCGGCAAGGCCCTGGCCCTGGACATCTGCGCCGGCGACGCCGCCGCGCAATTGCTCCAGGCCCTGCCCGAGGGGATCGACATCGTCGTGCACAACGCCGGCATCACCCGCGACAAGACCCTGGCCAACATGACCCCGGAATACTGGGACGCGGTGCTGGCGGTCAACCTCAAGGCCCCGCAGGTACTGACCAAGGCGCTGTTCGACGGCGGCGCGCTGGGCGCGGATGCACGCATCACCCTGCTGGCCTCGGTCAGCGGCATTGCCGGCAACCGCGGCCAGTCCAACTACGCGGCGAGCAAGGCCGGGCTGATCGGCTTCGCCCAGGCCTGGGCGCCGACACTCGCCGAGCGCGGTGGCAGCATCAACGCCGTGGCCCCAGGCTTCATCGAAACGCACATGACCGCCGCCATGCCCATGGGCCTGCGCGAGGCCGGGCGGCGCTTGAGCTCGCTGGGCCAGGGCGGGCGCCCGCAGGATGTCGCCGAAGCCATCGCCTGGCTCAGCCAGCCGGGCTCCGGCGCGGTCAGCGGGCAGGTGCTGCGGGTGTGCGGCCAGGCACTGATGGGGGCGTGAACATGAACCGGCAATGGCACGACCTGCACAGCCCCGACGCCCGCGCCAGCCTGTACCTGCGGGCGGCCAGCAAGCGCAAGATCAGCGGCACCACGCTGCCGGCCACCGGCCTGCGCTGCTTCATCCGCGTAGACCCCGGCAACCTGGCGGCCTACCGCCGGCTCTGTCACTTCATCGACGACGGCCGGCTGCCGGGCACCTACCCGCACGTGATGGCCTTCACCCTGCAGTTGCAGCTGCTCACAGCCCACGACTTCCCGTTCCCGCTGCTCGGCCTGGTCCACCTGCACAACCGCATCGAGGTGGTGCGCCCGCTGGGCGGTATCGACGGGCTGCGCTTCGCGGTCTATGCCGACAATTTGCAAGCACATGCCAAGGGCGGCACCTTCGACCTGGTCACCGAAGCCGAGGACGCCCTCGGCGTACTCTGGCGCGAGACCAGCCGCATGCTGGTGCGCGGCCTGCACCTCGATGGCCAGCCTGATGCCAGCGAGGCCAGCGAACCCGACGCACTGCCGGAAGCCACCCGCTGGTACTGCGACAGCGACATCGGCCGGCGCTATGCCAAGGTGTGTGGCGACTACAACCCGATCCACCTGAGCGCCGCCAGCGCGCGGCTGTTCGGCTTCCCCAGGGCGATCGCCCACGGCATGTGGAGCAAGGCCATGGCCCTGGCGGCGCTGCGTACCCATATGCCCGCCAGCAGCGGCTACAGCTTCGAGGTGGATTTCCACAAGCCGGTGCGCCTGCCTTCTGAGGTGGTGCTCAGTGCCAGCGCGCCGGGGCCTGCGGGCGAGCTGCGCGTGGATGGGCATGGCGAGCTGCTGCACATGCTCGGGCGCTGGGCGCCACGCTAAGCGCCCCGAATCCGCTTGCTTTGCATCGGGCCTCCCATGAAGCTATGCAGCATTAGGAGACCCCCGATGAACCTGCAAGAACTCACCGAACGCCTGCACCGAATCCGCGACAACAACGACTGGCGCGGCTTCCACAGCCCCAAGAACCTGGCCATGGCCGCCAGCGTGGAAATGGCCGAGCTGGTGGAAATCTTCCAGTGGCTGAGCGAGGACCAGTCGCGCCAGCTGCCGCCCGAGCAACTGGCCCACGCCGGCCAGGAGGTCGGTGACGTGGTGCTCTACCTGTTGCTGCTGTGCAGCGAACTGGGCCTGGACCTGGAGCAGGTGGTACGCGCCAAGCTGGCCGACAGCGAAAGGCGCTTTGCCCGATGAACGACCGTCATTTCGATGAGCTGGCCACGCGCTTCGCCGAGAAGATCTACGGCGGCGCCAAGGGCGCCATCCGCCTGGCCGTGCTCCAGGCCGACCTGGCCGAAACCCTGCCCGACCGCCCGCTGCGGGTGCTCGATATCGGCGCCGGGCTCGGCCACATGGCCCTTTGGCTGGCCGAGCGCGGCCACCACGTGACCCTGGCCGAACCGGCCGCGCCGATGCTCGAAGGCGCCCGCGCGCGCTTTGCCGAAGCCGGCCAGCACGCCACGTTCATCCAGGCGCCCTGGCAGGACCTGCTCGGTCAGCTCACCGAACCCTACGACCTGGTGCTGTGCCACGCCGTGCTCGAATGGCTGGCCGAACCGCAAAGCATCCTGCCGGTGCTGCACCAGCTCACCGTGCCCGGGGGCTGGTTGTCGCTGGCCTTCTACAACCGCGATGCGCTGGTCTATCGCAACCTGCTCAAGGGCCATTTCCGCAAACTGCGCAGCAACCGCCTGCAGGGTGAAAAGCAGAGCCTGACCCCGCAGAAACCGCTTGATCCACGTGAGCTCAAGGCGCAACTTGAAAGCCTGTGGCAAGTCGAAAGCGAGAGTGGCGTGAGGGTGTTCCACGACTACATGCCCAAGGAATTCCAGGACAAGGCCGAGTTGCTCGACCTGCTGGAAATGGAACTGGCCCACCGCCGTCACCCAAGCTTTGCCGGGCTGGGCCGCTACCTGCACTGGATGTGCCGCCCCCGCTGACCCGCCCGCCGGGAGGAATACATGCCGTACCGTCCGTTGTGCCTGGCCCTGCTGCCGTTCGCCCTGGCCGCCTGCCAGGCCAGCAACCCCTACGTTGCCAGCAGCCGGCCGCTGCCACCGGCCCCCGCCCAGGCGGCCAACACCTTCGACGCCAGCGCCTACCCGGCGCCGGCGCGTGACTACGGGCATTACCGCAGCTGGAGCTGGCGCAACGGCCAGTTGCCTACCGGCACGGCCAATGCCGACCCCGGGCAGCTGGCCGACGCCGTCAGCGGCGCCCTCGACCAGCACGGCCTGCGCCCGGCCCGGGGCAGCGCCGGCGACCTGTTGGTAAGCGCCGACATGCGCCTGGAACGGCGCCTGCGCCAGGTGCGCGACTATGACTACTACGACCCCTACTACGGCCCCTACCCCTACGGCGGAGTCGGTGTCGGCGGCTACCGCAATGGCTACGGCGGCTATGCCAGCGTGCCGATCGTGCGCACCTACGAAGTGGAAGTGATGGTGGTGCGCATCGACCTGTTCGATGCCCGCAATGGCGAGCCGGTGTGGAGCGCGAGTGCCGAAAGCGGCAGTGACCAGAGCTCGCCGCGCGATCGCGAAAGCGCCCTGCGCGAATCGGTGCACAAGGCGCTCAACGGCTATCCTCCCAGTTAACAGTTAACGGAGAACCATCATGTTGCGCCGCCTCGTTCTACTGTCGCTCGCGCTGCTGCTTGCGGCCTGCTCGAGCAACAACGTTCAGCAGGATTTCGACGCCAGTCGCGATTTTGCCGCCTACCGCAGCTGGGCATGGCAGGAACCGGGCTTGCAATACCGCCCGGATGACCCACGCATCAAGAGCGACCTCACCGAGCAGCGCATCCGCCAGGCCGTGGATGACCAGCTCGACCAGCGCGGTCTGCGCCCGGCCCAGGGCAACCGCCCGGCCGACCTCAAGGTGCGCGCCTACCTGATCGTCGAGCAGCGCCAGCAACAGATCACCACCAACTACGGCGGCGGCTGGGGTGGCTACTGGAACGGCTACTGGGGCGGGCCGATGTACAACGAGACCCGCAGCGTCGACTACAAGGTGGCGACCATCCAGGTCGACCTGTTCGATGGCCACGACGGCAAGCTGGTGTGGCGCGGTAGCGCCGAGCAGATCATGAACAACTACCCGCCAAGCCCCGAGGAGCGCAACAGCGCGATCCAGAAGACCGTGGCCGAAGTGCTCAGCCATTACCCCCCTGGAAGCAAGAAATAGCCAGCACATAGCCCGTTCGTCAGATCGCGTCTACCCTGTCTAGGAAACCTGACTGAACGGGTAGCAGTGTTCAACGAATAAGGACTGCCAATGCAAAGCATTGTTCTCCTGATGTGGCTTGCCTTGTGCACTGAACAAGATATTCGCGAACGCCAGATCGCCAATTTCCTCACCCTGGGTGTTGCCGCCTGCGCCCTGGCCTGGCTGTTCGTCACCGGCCACAGCTGGATCGGCGCCGACGCCAGCGACGCCGGCTGGGCCCTGGCCATCGTCATGCTGCTGACCCTGCCCGGCTACATGCTCGGGCGTTTCGGCGCCGACGACGTCAAGCTGATGGGCGCCCTGGCCTTGGCCACCAGCCCGCAATACGTGCTGGGCACCTTCATCGGCGCCGGTGTCAGCGTGCTCTTGTGGCTGCTCACCCGCAGGCGTTTGTGGACCCTGCTCAACCCCAAGGTAAAGAAGCGTTTGCAGACCCTGACCGAGCAAATGGGCGACAAACAGGCCTTCGTCCCCTATGTGCTGACCGGCTTTCTGCTGACCGCCGTGTGGATCCAATAATCGTTCCTGCGGTCCGATACCTTGTACATGCCTTGTACAGAATCGCCAGCAGCGTCTACTTTTAAGCTGCCAGAGCGTCTGGTCCGGGAGCTGGGCCGTATAAGAACAGGGAGTTGATCGTGAACAAGTCAGTCAGTGAGGTGAAAGTCCTGGTAGTCGACGACCAGGAAATGATCGTCGAGCAGTTGTGCGAGTTCCTCGAAAGCCATGGCCACCCCTGCGTGGCCGCCTTCTCCACCGACCAGGCCATCGAACGCTATGTGGCCGACGAAGCCATCGGCCTGGTGCTGTGCGACCTGCACATGCCCGATCGCGATGGTATCGAGCTGGTCCGGGCGCTGAAGGAGGTTGCCGGGCGCCAGCGCATGTTCGAGGCGATCATGCTCACCGGCCGTGCCGACAAGCAGGACGTGATTCGCGCCCTGCGCGAGGGCTTTGCCGACTATTACCAAAAGCCCATGGACCTCGACGAGCTGCTCGAAGGCTTGCGCCGCCAGGAGCAGATACTGCTCGAGCGCAAGGCCAACTTCCGCGACCTGGGCAACCTCAACCAGCGCCTGCAGGACCTGGCGGGCTCGATCGATGAGCTTTACCAGGACCTCGAGAAAGCCCGCGGCCAGGGCGTGCACCGGCGCTCCACCGATGTCGAGGAAGCCGAAGGCGACCTGCCCGCAGCGTTCGAGAAACTCTCGCCACGCCAGCTGGAAGTGGCGCGCCTGGTGAGCAAGGGCAAGACCAACTACCAGATCGCCTGCGAGCTGGGCATCACCGAGAACACCGTCAAACTGTACGTTTCGCAGGTGCTGCGCCTGACCCACATGCACAACCGCACCCAGCTGGCGCTGGCGCTGACCCCCAGCTCTTCGCCGGTACACCTGCGCTTCACCACCCACTGACGCCCAGGCTCAGCATCGTTCGCGGCGCTCGCAGTTCGAACGCCGTCCTGCGCGCTACTCGTTGACCTGGAAGGCGACCCGCGCAGTCGCGCCGGTTTCGTCCAGGGCACTGAGCTCATGCTGCCCCACCCGCTCGAAGCGCACCTGCAGGCTGGCCTGCCCCTCGGTCTCGCCCAACGGCTGGCCATTGAGGAACCACCAACGCCGCCCACCGCCGCCAAGGGCCGACACCTGCAACTGCAACGGCTCGCTGCTGCTGGCCGGGCGGCGCAGGTTGTCGCCGGGGCGCACGCCAACGATCGACAGCGGCGGCGCACTGGCCGGCACCTGTGGCGGGCAGCTCGGGTCGATCGCCGGCAGCCGCGCCGCCCGCTGCTCGGCACGCGGCAACCAGGGCTCCAGCGGCGCCGGCCACAGGGCAATGTCGCGCTGCACGGCGCCCGCGCAACTGCCATCCACCCGCAACCCCTGGGCATTGACCCATACCGGCTCGCGCAAGCCCAGCCCGAGCGGCTGGTCGGCCGCCTGCAGGGTCGGTGGCGTGGTGCCGTCGAGGGTCCAGGCAAAGCGCTGGCGGCGGCAGTTGGGGTCCAGGCGCGCCAGCGGCTGCCCCAGCGGCCAGCAGATTGCGGCCACGCCCACGCTGTCGGGCACCCGCTCGGCCGGCACGCTGATGCCACGCTGGCTGTCGCGGTTGCTCAGCAAGTCATGCACCTGCAGCATCAACGGCGCCGCCGACGCCAGGCCGAACTGCCCGGGCACCGGGGTGCCATCGGGCCGGCCGATCCACACGCCGATCAGGTAGCGCGGGCCGACGCCAATCGACCAGGCATCGCGAAAGCCGTAGCTGGTGCCGGTCTTCCAGGCCAGCTGCGGGCGCTGCACCAGCTCGGCATGCGGGTCGCGGTCCGGCCGCGCCTGGCCGCTGAGGATGCGCCGGATGATCCACGCTGCCCCCGGCGACAACAGGCGCCGCTCCAGCAGCGGGTCCTGGGGCTGCAGGCGCACCTGGGCACTGTTGCCGGCGCGGGCCAGCGCGGCATAGCCGCCGACCAGCTCTTCCAGGCGGCTGCCGGCGCCGCCGAGAATCAGCGACAGGTTGGGCTCGGCCAGCGGCGGCAGCGTCAAGGGCATGCCGGCCATGCGCAGTTGCGCGGCGAAGCGCTTGGGCCCGTAGGCTTCGAGCAACTGCACCGCCGGCAGGTTGAGTGACAGCGCCAGCGCCGAGCTGGCCGATACCGGGCCACTGAAGCCCATGGAGAAGTTGCCGGGGCGGTAGTCGCCGTAGCGGCGCGGCACATCCTGCAGCAGCGACTCGGAATGGATCAGGCCGTCGTCCAGGGCCATGCCGTAGAGAAACGGCTTGAGGGTCGAACCCGGTGAGCGCAGCGAGCGAACCATATCGACGTGGCCGAAACGGCGCTCGTCGGCGAGGTCGATCGAGCCCAGGTAGGCGCGCGTCGCCATGCTTTGCGCATCCACCACCAGGATCGCCGCCGAGGTGCGTTCCGGCAGGCGCGCACGCCAGCCCAGCAGCAGGTCTTCCAGGCGCCGCTGCAGGCCGGCGTCCAGGGTGGTGCGGATCAGCGGCGGGCTGCCGGGGGTGTTCAGGCGTCGCGCCAGCAGCGGCGCCAGCGCAGGCTCCTGACGTGGCGCCAGCAACAGCGGCTCTTCGCGGGCCTCGCTGATCTGCTGGGCGGGCCAGACCTGGTACTCGGCCAGGCGCTGCAGCACCTTGTCCCGGGCGCGCTGGGCACGCGCCGGGTGGCGGTCCGGGCGCAGGCGGCTCGGCGCCTGGGGCAGCACCGCCAGCAGCGCCGCTTCGGCGGCGGTGAGGTGCTGCGGCGACTTGCCAAGGTACGCCCAACTGGCCGCTGCCACGCCCTGCAAGGTGCCGCCGAACGGGGCGCGGTTGAGGTAGAGCTGAAGGATCTCGCGCTTGGACAGGTGCCATTCCAGCTGCGCCGTGCGCCACAGTTGCCGCAGTTTCCCGGCCAGGGTGCGGTCGTGTGGGTCGAGCAGGCGTGCCACCTGCATCGACAGCGTGCTGCCGCCCGACACCACGCGCCCGCCGCGCAGGTTCAGCCACGCCGCCCGCACCAGCGCCAGCGGGTTGACCCCCGGGTGGTGGTAGAACCAGCGGTCCTCGTAGGTGAGCAGCGCCTGCAGGTAGTAGGGCGACACCTGTTCCGGGCTGACCGGATAGCGCCATACCCCGTCGGCATCGGCAAAGCGCCACAAGGGCGTGCCGTCCTCGGCCAGCACCACCCGCGCCAGGTCGTTTGCCGGCATGGGCAGCGGCCACAGGCGGTCGGCCAGCCACAGCAGGCCGCACAGCAGCGCGATGGCGATGGCACTGGCGCGCAGCAAGCGGCCCGCACGGGTGCGCGGTCGAGCTAAGCTAGGCATCGGGGAACCGACCTGGCCAGGTAATGGCCAAAGGCTTGAAAGCGGCAACTCGCCGAATCGTTCATCAGGAAGCAACTATGCATGTAGAAGGTTTTTTCGAGTGGCTTGGCCAGGCGCTGGGGGCGTTGATCCGCTTTGTCGTCGATGCGCTGAGCGGCCTGTTCAACCTGCTGGCCAATGCCGGCGGCAATTTCATCGATGGCCTGGCACGCACGCTGGGCATGGACACTTCGCTGGTCAGCATCCTCGCCCTGATCGTTGGCCTGATGCTGCTGTATTCGGCGATCCGCGCCTTCATGCGCGCCTCGATCATTCTCGGGATCATCTGGCTGGTGCTGGGGTTGTGGGTGATGAGTTGGGTGATTCACTGACCTTGAACCCCTCGCCGGCTTGCCGGCGAGGGGGCCAGCACTACCGCGCCTTGACCGTCATCTCGCCCTGCCCTTCGCCCACCGCCTGCAGGTTCGGCCGGTACATCGACTCCACCTGCGCCGGCGGCACGCGGTAGGTGCCCGGGGTCACCGCCCGCGCCAGGTACAGCAGGTGGGTGGTGCCATAGCCATCGAGCTTGAGCGCCGCCACGTAGCGGTCATCGCGGTACTCCTGATGCACCACGCTGGCGTTCTGCATCGACTCCCGCCACTCTTTCACCGCACTGCTGGCGTTGTCCAGGCTGGCGGCGCTCTGCGCCAGGTTCTGGTTTTCCAGCTCCAGGCCCGCCGGCAACAGGTCCACCACCAATGCATCCGGTACACGCTCCTGGGCTTTCAATGCCAGGTGCACCAGCACCAGGTCGCCACTGCGCAGGTTGTGCAGGTCCAGCGGCTGGCCATTCATGCCCAGGTATTCGCGACGAATCTCCATGCCATTGCCGCCTGCGGCAGGTGCCTGGCGCGGGTAGCCGGAGAGCGTGAGCTGCTGGTAGAGCGTGGCGCTGCCTTCGTTCTGCACGCTCAAGGGCGATGCCAGCAGCGGGCCTTCGAGCTTCATGCCCGCGTCGTCGTTGCTGAACTCACGCACCTCACCGGCACTGTCCAGGCGCGCGCGCCACTGGCCTTCCGGCTTGCCGAGCAGGCCACGGCCTGCCAGGTACAGGGCATTGCGCTCCTGGGTCGACAGCCAGCGGTTGGCCGCCAACTCATCGGACAGGGCAAACAGGCGCTGGTCGACCTGGTCAGCGGCCAGGCTGCTCTCCTGCAGCAGCGCCAGGATCAGCGCCTGGTCGCGCAGGCTGCTGCCGTAGTCGGCCATCCAGCCCTTGCTGCGGCTGATGCCAAGGCCGGCTTGCAGCGCTTGCTGCGCGCGCGGCTTGTCGCCCATCTTGTCCAGCGCCACGGCCAGTTGCACCAGCGGCAGGCCCGAGCGCGCATCGGCACGCCGTTCGAACAGGCTGCGCAGGGCGCCCAGCGGCGCCTGCTGGTTGCGCGCCAGCACCAGTGCGGCGTAGGCCTGCACGGCAAACCGGGTGTGCTCGGCGTTTTCGCTGTAGTCCACCTCGATCAGGTTGCGCTCCTGCAGGTAGCGCAACAGGCGTTCGTTGGCCTTTTTCAGCGCTTCGGCCGGCACGCCATAGCCCTGGTCGCGGGCGCGCAGGAGGAAGTCGGTGACATAGGCGGTCAGCCAGTACTCCTCTTCGCTGTCGGCACTCCACAGGCCGAAGCTGCCGTTGTAGCGCTGCATGCCCAGCAGGTGCTCGATGCCCATCTCGATCTTGCGCTTGCGCACGTCGGCCGGCTCGCCCTTGATGCCCAGGCGCTTGAGGCTTTCGGCATCGGCGTAGAGCGAAGGGTAGAGGCCGCTGGTGGTCTGCTCGAGGCAGCCGTAGGGGTAGGCTTCGAGGGCGCGGATCTGCTCGGCCAGGTTCAGTGGCGGGCGGCTCGACAGCGCCAGGCTGGCTTCCAGGCCAGCAGGCTCGAAGGCCGCCAGGTCGGCGTCCGGCAGGGTCCACGGCTGGTCCTTGAGCGCTACCCGGTAGTGCTTGAGCATCGCCGGGTAGGCCGGGCGAATGCCCAGGGTCCATTCGCGGGTGAAGGCCGTGGCCGGCTCACCCGGCAACTGCAGGCCATTGACCTGCACCTGCACCTTGCCCTGCCCCAGGCCGCCCTGGGCCTGCACCGGAATCATCAGCGTGCTGCGCTGGCCCTCGGCCAGGGTGACGCTTTGCTGGGCGCTCGCCGTCAGGCTCAAGGGGCCTTCGGTGCTGACCTGCACGGTCAGCTGCTGGGCCTGGCCGGAGAGGTTGGCCAGGTCCAGCGCCAGCCGGGTCTGGTCGCCACCGGCGAGGAAGCGCGGCGCCGACAGTTCGGCAATCAGCGGCGCGGCCACCACGGTCTTGCCTTCGGCCATGCCGAAGTGTTCCTCGGTCCAGGCCTGGGCCATCAGCCGCAGTTCGCCATTGAAGTCGGGGATATCCACCGTTGCCTGGCCTTCGCCCTTGTCGTCCAGGGTCACTGGCAGGCTCTGCTGGGCGACGATGGTCACCGTGGTGTTCGGGCGCTTGCCGCCCTTGGCCATCGCCGCGTCGCCGCCGAACGCCAGGCTCGCCAGGCGGCCCTGGCCGGCTTCGATGAGCTGGCCGTAGATGTCCAGCTGGTCGGCGCCGTAGGCCTTGCGGCCGAACAGGCTGGCGAACGGGTCGGGGGTCTTGAAGTCGGTGATGTTGAGGATGCCCACGTCGACCGCGGACAACAGCACATGCACCTGCTTGGGAATGCTGCCGTCGGCATTGGCAGCCTTGAAGCGCACCGTCAGGGGTTGCTTGGGCCGCATCTTCTCCGGCGCCTGCAGGCTCAGCGCCAGCTTGCGCTCGGCGCGGGCCAGCGGCAGGTGGAGGACGCCGACCGCGCGTTTGGGCGTGGCGTTGGCCTTGCGCTCGCCCGGGCGAATCACCAGGGCGCTGAGGTACAGGTCGTGGCGCGCCCAGCTCTTGTCGAGCTGCACCTCGAAGGTCTTGCCTTCGGCCGGCACCTGGATTTCCTGCCACCACAGTGGGCCATCGCTGGACTCCACCATCAGGTAGCCGCTACCGGCGGCGGGCGGGGTCACGGTCACCTTGGCCGTGGCGCCATCGGCATAGGCCGGCTGGTCCAGGGCCAGTTTCACCTGGTCGGGGCGCACCGCACCGCCTTCGGCGTTGTCCTGGGCGCGGTAACCGGCCCAGAAGCGTTCGCTGGAAACCAGGCCGGTCTGCGGGTCTTCCACCTCGACGCGGTATGGCCCCCACTCCACCTGGAAGTTGAGCTTGGCGGTGGAGCCCGCCTCGACGTCGAGGGTCTGTTCATCCTGGGTGAGGAATTTCTCGTTGTAGGCGTAGCTCCAGCCGTCGCTTTGCGAGTAGTTCCAGTAGTAGTCGCGGCGCTCGCGGATCAGCCGCACCTTGAGGCCTTCGGCGGCGAGCTTGTGGCCGTCACGGTCGGCCACCAGGAATTCGAATTGCACCGGGCCGTCGCTGTCGGTTTCCTCGCCCTCGAACAGGCCGCGCAGCCCGGGCAAGCGCTCGGCAGGCCAGATCGGTTGCTCCAGGCGACGGGTAATCGGGCGGCCGCCGGACTCCTGCAAGCTGGCCTGCACCGTCAGTTGCAGCGGCGAGCGGGCCTCGGCCCAACGGCTTTCGATATCGACCACGGCCTTGCCGGCCTGGTCGAGGGTGACTTCATCGAGCTCCAGGTCCTGGTTGAGGTCGGCCTCGGTGACCGAGCCGAACTGGTAGCCGGGCAGCGCCGGTACCGCTTCGCGCAGTGGGCGCAGGTAGGCCTGGCCACTCAGGCGATTGCCCGCGGCGGGGGCGCCATACAGGTAGCGGCCATTGACCTGGATGCGTGCGTCGTCTTCGGGCGCCAGCGGCGTGCTGCTGCCCTTGAGCTCCAGCGCCAGGCGCTCGGGCAGGAAGTCTTCGACGAGGAATTCGTACACCTGCTTGCGCCCACCACCGAGGTCGAGCAACAGCTGCCAGCGGCCGGTCGGGGCTTCTGTCGCCAGTTGCAGCTGGTACTGGTACAGGCCGTTGCCATCGGCCTCCCAGACGAACTTGCGGCTGACTTGTTCGTCGGGGCGGCGCACTTCCACGCTGACCGGCTGGGCCTTGACCGGCTTGCCGTCCTGGTCGCGCAGCAGGCCGTTGAGCAGCACGGTTTCACCGGGGCGGTACAGGTCACGCGGGCCGAAGATGAAGAACTGCAGCGGGTTGGCCTGGGGGCCGGTGATGTCGAATTCGGCCAGGTCCAGGGCCGCGGTGTTCAGGCGCAGCAGCGTGGTGTGCACGCCCTGGGTGGCGATCAGGGTGTCGGCCTTGGCAGTGATCGGCAGTTGCGCGTGGCCTGCGCCATCGGTGCTGGCCTGGGCCAGCAGCTTGCCCTTGTCGTCGTGCAGTTCAAGGTTGACGCCGCTCAGTGCCTTGCCGCCTTCCAGGGCCTGGGCGAACACGTCCAGGCGGTCGCGGTAGCGGTGGGCGGACACGCCGATGTCGCTGAGGGTGAACAGGGTCGCGGGCTGCGAGTAATCGTAGGTGCCCGAGGCGCGCATCACCGCCAGGTACACACCCGGCGCCTGCAGCGGCTTGATGCCGGCGATGGGCAGCAGCACGGTCTCGCGGGTGTTGCGCGCCGGGTTGAGGTCGAAGCGGCCGCTGTACACCAGCTCGGCCATGTCCAGGGTTTCCTTGGACTGGTAGTAGTACAGGCTGCTGTTGCGGCCCCAGCCGACCAGGAACTCCGACAGCCTGTCCGGCTTGACCCGGAAGAACTCGACATCGACCTTGTCGACGTTCAGGGCGATCACCGGCAGGCCTTCGGCCAGGCGCGTGGGCAGCAGCGAGCCGCGGCTGGCGAAGCCGACCGTGGGCTGCATGTCGCGGGTTTCCAGGCGGGTCACCGATTCGGCGGCCAGCGTCTGGCCATTGACCGCCAGCAGGCCCTTGTCGACGGTGAGCACCAGCTTGCGCTGTGGTTCCAGGTGACGCAGGCGCAGCTCCATCTGGTTGTCGGAGAGCTCCCAGGCGCCGTCGACCTTGCCCTTCACGGTGTCGACCAGGTGCACTTTGCTGGAGAAGTCCTGCTTGGCGTCCAGCGGCACGGAGAAGCTCACCGACAGGCTGCTGGCGCCGTCCAGTTGCACTTCCGAGGCATCCAGCACGCTCAGTTCGCGGCCTTCGTAGCGCTTGGCGAGCACGGCCGGGTCTTCGCGCCGGGCAGCAGGGGCTTCGGCCGGCGCGGCCGCCTGTGTTTTTTCGGCAGGTGCGGGCTTGCCCGGCGTCGAGGAGTCACAGGCACTGAGCAAGGCCAGCGCGCAGGCCAGCAACAATCCTTTGTTGAACATGGAGTGGGAACTCTTTGGCAGCGGGTACGTGAGGGCAGCAACTATAGCGCAACGCTAGGTAGAATAGCGTCCGCCTCCGCACACCCAGGACTTCGCATGGCCTCTCTGACCGCCGACTGGCGTCACTCTCTCACCCACCGCAAGGTGTGGGCCCTGGCCGCGCCGATGATCCTGTCGAATATTTCCGTGCCCATGGTCGCGCTGGTGGACAGCACGGTCATCGGCCACCTGCCCCACGCCCATCAGCTCGGTGCGGTTGCCGTGGGCGGCACGCTGTTCACCTTCATGGTCGGCTTGATGGGGTTTCTGCGCATGGGCTCCACGGGCTTCGCCGCCCAGGCTGCAGGGCGTGCCGATGGCGCGGCGCTGCGCCAGGTGCTGGTGCAAGGGCTGCTGCTGGCGGTGGGCCTGGCCCTGCTGATCGGCCTGTTCGCCCTGCCCTTGAGCCAGTTGGCGCTGCAGGCCATGCAACCGAGCGCCGAGCTGCAGCAGTCCACTGAAACCTTCTTTCACACCCGCCTGCTCGGCCTGCCGGCGGCGCTGGCCAGCTATGCGCTGGTGGGCTGGTTCCTCGGCACCCAGAATGCACGCGCGCCACTGGCGATCCTGCTGACCACCAACCTGCTGAACATCGCCCTCAACCTGTGGTTCGTGCTGGGCCTGGACTGGGGCGTGCTGGGCTCGGCGCGGGCCTCGGTGATTGCCGAGTGGAGCGCCGCACTGCTCGGCCTAGCCCTGACCCGCCCCGCCCTGCGCGCCTACCCCGGGCAGGTCGCCTGGGCCGCGCTCAAGCGCTGGCAGGCCTGGCGGCCGTTGCTGGCAGTCAACCGCGATATCTTCCTGCGCAGCCTGGCGCTGCAGCTGGTGTTCCTGCTGATTACCGTGCAGGGCGCCCGCCTCGGCGAGGCCACGGTGGCGGCCAACGCGCTGCTGCTCAATGGCCTGCTGCTCACTGCCTATGCCCTGGATGGCCTGGCGCATGCGGTAGAGGCGCTGTGCGGGCATGCCATCGGTGCACGCGATGGCGACACCCTGCGCCGTTCGCTGGTGGTGGCCTGTGGCTGGTCGCTGATCACCAGCCTGGGGTTTGCCGGGTTGTTCCTGCTGGGCGGGCACCTGTTCATCGACCTGCAGACCGACATCGCCAGCGTGCGGGCAGCGGCGTACCCCTACCTGCCTTACCTGGCGGTGCTGCCATTGATTGCGGTGTGGAGCTACTTGCTCGACGGGCTGTTCATCGGCGCGACGCGGGCGCGGGAGATGCGCAATGCGATGCTGCTGTCGGTGCTGGTCGCACTGCCGCTGGCCTGGGCCATGAGAGGGCTCGGCAACCATGGGTTGTGGTTGGCGTTTCTTGCCTTCATGGCGTTGCGGGCGCTGACCTTGGGGTGGGTTGGCTGGCGGTTGCTCAAAAGAGATCTGTGGCTCCATTGATGTAACCGCATGCGCTTGTAGGAGCGGCCTTGTGTCGCGAAATGAGGGTGCAGCCCTCACCTGCTACCTCACAACCACACACAATCCCAATGCGGATACTCACCAGCACGCGGCACCAACCCTGCTCGTACAGGATTGGCGATGATGTACCGCGCAGCCGCTCTAACATCCTCCTCCTTGCGCAGTGCCCGGTCATGAAAACCTGCCTGCCAGATATGCTGCCGCTCGGCACCGGCTCGGTAGAGCGCACAACTGCTTCGCGATTTGAAAGCACACATCAAACTCCCCAGGCTCACCGGCCCGAGTTCGATCAACCAATGCAGATGGTCTGGCATCAGTACCCAGGCCAATGATCGGCAATTGCCCTGATGGTCGCTTAGGCGTAGCTCCTGAATAACAGCTCTGGCATATGTTAAGTGCTTGAACAGTGGGGTGCGATTTCGGGTAACGGTGGTGAGCAGGTAGAGCCGGCCAGGCTCGGAGTAGCGGCCCTGACGCAGGCGATGATTGCCTTGACTGTCCATGTCGAATTCCTTTGAGCAATGTGTTCAAAGGTAGATGGCGGGAGATTGGGGGCGGGGTTGGGTTGTTTCAGGATGTGGGGCGGTGAGGGCTTCGCCCTCATTTCGCGACACAAGGCCGCTCCTACAGGGGGGCAGGAGCGGCCTTGGGTATTACGACGAGAGGTACGAGGAGCGGGTCAGGCCCAGGCGCAAGGCGTCGAGGAACTGGGTGCGCTCGCGGGCGCTGATCTTGGCGCTGGCCACTTTGTCGCGGTAGTGGGTCATCAACTCCTCCGGCGACAGGTGCACGTAGCGCAGCATGTCCTCGATGGTGTCGTGGGTCTCGATACCGGCGTGGTACACGCTGCCATCGGCGTTCTGGTAGATGTTCACCGAATCGGTGTCACCGAACAGGTTATGCATGTCGCCGAGGATCTCCTGGTAGGCGCCGACCAAGAACACGCCCAGCAGGTAGTCTTCGCCTTCGTTGACCGCATGCACCGGCATGCTGGTCTCGATGCTCTGCTCGTCGACGTACTGGTTGATCTTGCCGTCGGAGTCGCAGGTCAGGTCCTGCAGCACGGCGCGGCGCATCGGCTCTTCGTCCAGGCGGTGCAGCGGGATGATCGGCAGCACCTGGCCGATGGCCCAGGTGTCGGGCAGGCTCTGGAACACCGAGAAGTTGCAGATGTACTTGTCGGCCAGCTTGTCGTTGAGCTCGTCCAGCACCTGGCGGTGCGAGCGCTGGCGGGCTTTCAGCGAGTTGTGCAGGCGACGGCAGACGGCGAAGTAGCACTGCTCGGCCAAGGCCTTTTCGGCCAGGCTGAGCTTGCCATCGGCGTACTGCGCAGCCACGTCGCCCATGTAGTGGGTGGCACGCCAGTAGGTTTCGGTGACCATCTCGATGTCGGTCGGGCCAAGCAGGTCGACCAGCCACTGCACGGTTTCCGGCAGGCTTTGCTTGTTCTCGATCAGCGGCACTTCGTCGTTGTGGCTTTCGACGTCGGTCACCTGGATCACCAGCATGGCGTGGTGCGCGGTCAGCGAGCGGCCGCTCTCGGAGAAGATGTGCGGGTGCGGCAGGCCCTGCGCGTCGCAGAACTCCTTGAGCATGCCCACCACCACGCCGGCGTAGTCGTCCATGTCGTAGTTGATCGAGCTGGCGTTGCGCGAGTGGGTGCCGTCGTAATCCACACCCAGGCCACCGCCCACGTCGATATGGTCGACCGGCAGGCCCAGCGCACGCAGCTCGCCGTAGTAGCGGATGGCTTCCTTGAAGCCGTGCTGGTAGTCGGCCAGGTTGGCGATCTGCGAGCCCATGTGGAAGTGCAGCAGGCGGATGCCCTGGTCCAGGCCGGCATCGCGAAAGCGCTGCACCACCGAGATCAGCTGGGCGGCCGAAAGGCCGAACTTGGACTTCTCGCCCCCGGTGTCAGCCCACTTGCTCGACGCCAGCGACGACAGGCGCACGCGCAGGCCGACCTGCGGCTTGACCTTGAGGTCGGCAGCTTCTTCGATCACCAGGGCCACTTCGGACTCTTTCTCGATGACGATGAACACGTTGTGGCCGAGCTTCTGGCCCATCAGCGCCAGGCGGATGAACTCGCGGTCCTTGTAGCCGTTGCAGACGATGGTGCCGCCCTTGGGCGCCAGCGCCAGCACCGCCAGCAGCTCGGGCTTGGAGCCGGCTTCCAGGCCGATGGAAACGTTCTGCGTGGCGATGATGTTCTCCACCACCGCTTCTTGCTGGTTGACCTTGATCGGGTACAGCGCGGTGTACTGGCTCTGGTATTCAAGGCGCGCGATATTGGCATCGAAGGCGCCGGTCAGCTGGCGCACGCGGTCCTGCAGGATATCGGGGAAGCGCACCAGCAATGGCAGCGACAGGCCGCTCTGGCGCAGCTCGTCGACCTGCTCGTACAGGTCGATCGGCGCGCTGCCTGGGCCGTTGGGGCGCACTTCGACGCGCCCGGCTTCATTGATGGCGAAATAACCAGCGCCCCAATGGCGGATGCCATAAACACTGCGGCTGTCGGCCACGGTCCATTGGCTACCATCGTCTTTGCGTGTGCGTCGTACGGACATTCAAGTCCCCTATAG
>NZ_DJTF01000011.1:0-9819 GCF_002438125.1 Pseudomonas sp. UBA6315 | reverse complement strand
CCCACCCCGCCGGGCGGCCGGGTGGTTGCCAGCCCCCCGCGGGGCGGGCGTCGGGCCCCCCCCGCCCCCCCCCCCCCCCCCCCGCCGCAACATCCCCGAGAACCTGCCCTGGGCAACCCTGTATAATGGCCTGATGTTGCCGTTTGCCGCGCTCGGCTGGATCACCCCGGTGTGGGCGGCCATCGGTATGTCGGTCAGTTCGCTGATCGTGGTGCTCAACGCCTTGCGCCTGACCCGCCTGCCCGTCGGCGCGGGCAGCCCCGCAAGCGGCCCGGCACACCCTGGAAGGAAGCCCGCATGCCCGCCCTCTATGTCATGATCCCGGCCGCCCTGCTGCTCGTCGGCGTGGCGGTGTACATCTTCTTCTGGGCGGTGGACAGCGGCCAGTACGACGACCTCGACAGCCCCGCCCACAGCATCCTGTTCGACGACCAGGACCCGCGCCACCAGGCCGCCGTAAACGACGAAACCACCAAGCCCGACGACCAGGAAACACCGCCCCGTGCCTGACCTGCTTGCCCTGCTCGGCTCGGCGCTGATCCTTGGCCTGCTCGGCGGCGGCCATTGCCTGGGCATGTGCGGCGGCCTGATGGGCGCCCTGACCCTGGCCATCCCGCCCGAACAACGTGCCCGGCGCGCGCGCCTGTTGCTGGCCTACAACCTGGGCCGCATCCTCAGTTACGCCTGCGCCGGCCTGCTGCTGGGCCTGGCCGGCTGGGCCGTGGCCAGCAGCCCGGCGGCCCTGGCTTTGCGGGTGGTGGCGGCGCTGCTGCTGATCGCCATGGGCCTGTACCTGGCGGGCTGGTGGAGCGGGCTGACACGCATCGAGGCGCTGGGCAGAGGGTTGTGGCGGCATATCCAGCCCGTGGCCTCGCGCCTGCTGCCGGTCTCCAGCCTGCCGCGGGCGTTGCTGCTGGGCGCGCTGTGGGGGTGGCTGCCGTGCGGGCTGGTGTACAGCACCTTGTTGTGGGCCGCAAGCCAGGGCAATGCCGGGTACAGCGCTGCGCTGATGCTGGCGTTCGGGCTGGGCACCTGGCCGGTTCTGCTGGCCACGGGGCTGGCGGCGGAGCGGGTCAACAGCCTGCTGCGCCGGCGCAGCGTGCGCGTGGCGGGCGGCTTGCTGGTGATCCTGTTTGGCCTGTGGACGATGCCTGGCCCGCATCAGCACTGGATGATGGGGCATTGAGCGGGCGCCTTTGGCAGCTGAACGCCCTTTGATACCGATCAAAAACATTTTTTGAGCCGCCCGGCGGCCCCGATGCCTTTTGATACAAATCAAGATGGCCGCCTGCAGGCGCCCCTAGACTCCGGACACTGCTGCTCACTCCGGGACCGCCCACATGTTCGAAGATCTACGCTGGGATGCCGACCTGATCCGTCGCTACGATCTGGCCGGCCCGCGCTACACCTCCTACCCCACCGCGGTGCAACTGCACAGCGAAGTGGGCTCGTTCGACCTGCTCCACGCCCTGCGCGAGAGCCGGCGAGCGGTGCGCCCGCTGTCGCTGTACGTGCACGTGCCGTTCTGCGCCAACATCTGCTACTACTGCGCCTGCAACAAGGTCATCACCAAGGATCGGGGCCGCGCTGCGCCCTATCTGCAGCGCCTGGAGCAGGAAATCCAGCTGATCGCCTGCCACCTGGACCCGAAACAGCGGGTCGAACAGCTGCACTTCGGTGGCGGCACCCCTACCTTCCTCAGCCACGTCGAACTGCGCCAGCTGATGGCCACCCTGCGCCAGCACTTCAACCTGCTGGACGATGACTCCGGCGACTACGGCATCGAGATCGACCCGCGCGAGGCCGACTGGTCGACCATGGGCCTGCTGCGCGAACTGGGCTTCAACCGCGTCAGCCTCGGCGTGCAGGACCTGGACCCGGCCGTGCAACGGGCAGTCAACCGCCTGCAGAGTCTGGAGCAGACCCGCACCTTGATCGAGGCGGCGCGCACCCTGCAGTTCCGCTCGGTCAACCTCGACCTGATCTACGGGCTGCCCAAGCAGACCCCGGAAGGCTTCGCGCGCACGGTGGAAGAAGTGATCCGCCTGCAACCCGACCGCCTGTCGGTGTTCAACTACGCGCACCTGCCCGAGCGCTTCATGCCCCAGCGGCGCATCGACGCCAGCGACCTGCCGGGGCCTGCGGCCAAGCTCGAGATGCTGCACAACACCATCGAGCAGCTGACCGCCGCCGGTTACCGCTACATCGGCATGGACCACTTCGCCCTGCCCGACGACGAACTGGCGGTGGCCCAGGAGGAAGGCACGCTGCAGCGCAACTTCCAGGGCTACACCACCCACGGCCACTGCGACCTGATCGGCCTCGGGGTGTCGGCGATCAGCCAGATCGGCGACCTCTACTGCCAGAACAGCAGTGACCTCAACACCTACCAGGACAGCCTCTCCAACGCCCAGCTGGCGACCCAGCGCGGGCTGCTGTGCAACCACGACGACCGCATCCGGCGGGCGGTGATCCAGCAGCTCATCTGCCATTTCGAGCTGGATTTCGAAACCATCGAGGAGGCCTTCACTCTGGATTTTCGCGGCTACTTCAATGAACTGTGGCCAGAACTTCAGACCCTGCAGCGCGACGGCCTGATCAGCCTCGACGACAAGGGCATCCGCATCCTGCCGGCCGGGCGCCTGCTGGCACGCTCGGTGTGCATGCTCTTCGATGCCTACCTGGCGATGCACAACCGCCAGCGATTCTCCCGAGTTATCTAGCCGGGGGAGGCGATTAACCGCATGGACAAGCGGCCTTGCCAGGCACACTATGGGCGAGAACGGACCCCCGGCATCAAGCAGCTGGGGTTCGGCCAGGGCGCACCAAAATAGCGCACGCTGGCCTACACCCTATGCCGTAGGTTACCCTTACGTCTTATGTGTGCTTTCCCACAAGGATCGATTCAAATGTCCGAGCCAGTCAAACTGCGCCCTCACAACCAGGCCCATTGCAAGGATTGCAGCCTGGCGCCCCTGTGCCTGCCTCTTTCGCTCAACCTGGAAGACATGGATGCACTGGATGACATCGTCAAGCGCGGACGGCCGCTGAAGAAAGGCGAGTTCCTGTTCCGCCAAGGTGACAATTTCGGCTCGGTCTACGCGGTACGTTCCGGCGCGCTGAAGACCTTCAGCCTGAGCGACAGCGGCGAGGAGCAGATCACCGGCTTCCACCTGCCCAGCGAACTGGTCGGCCTGTCCGGCATGGACACCGAAGCCTACCCGGTTTCGGCCCAGGCCCAGGAAACCACCTCGGTGTGCGAGATTCCCTTCGAGCGCCTGGATGAGCTTTCGGTGCAATTGCCGCAACTGCGCCGCCAGTTGATGCGGGTGATGAGCCGCGAAATCCGCGACGACCAGCAGATGATGCTGCTGCTGTCGAAAAAGACCGCCGACGAACGCATCGCCACCTTCCTGGTCAACCTGTCCGCACGCTTCCGCGCCCGCGGCTATTCGGCCAACCAGTTCCGCCTGAGCATGTCGCGCAACGAGATCGGCAACTACCTGGGCCTGGCGGTGGAAACCGTTTCGCGGGTGTTCACCCGCTTCCAGCAGAACGGCTTGCTCCGCGCCGAAGGCAAGGAAGTGCACATCCTCGACCCGATCCAGCTCTGTGCGCTGGCCGGTGGTGCGATGGAGGTCTGAAAGCGGCGCCAAGCAGGTATACTGGCGCAATCGTTTTCCCAGGATACCCGCGATAATGCACAGCGACGCCTTCGACCTCAAAGCCCTGATCCGCCCGGTAGTGGACTTCCCCAAACCGGGCGTGATCTTCCGCGATATCACCCCGCTGTTTCAGTCGCCACGCGGGCTGCGCTATGTGGCCGACCAGTTCATCGAGCGCTATGTGGAGGCTGACTTCAGCCACATCGGCGCCATGGACGCGCGCGGTTTCCTGATCGGCTCGATCATCGCCCACCAACTGAACAAGCCGCTGATCCTGTTCCGCAAGCAGGGCAAGCTGCCGGCTGACGTGTTGTCGGAGGGGTACCAGACCGAGTACGGCGAAGCCTTCCTGGAAGTGCATGCCGACAGCCTGTGCGAAGGCGATTCGGTGCTGATCTTCGATGATTTGATCGCCACCGGCGGTACTTTGCTGGCGGCCGCCAACCTGGTGCGCCGTACGGGGGCCCAGGTGTTCGAGGCGGCGGCAATCATCGATTTGCCGGAACTGGATGGGTCGCGCCGACTGCAGGCGGCTGGGGTGCCGACCTTCTGCCTGACCGAGTTTTCGCTGAGCGAATACTGAGTAAACGGGGCCGCTTGGCGGCCCAATCGCCGGCAAGCCGGCTCCCACAGTGGCTGCATCGCTCTCGAGGCTTGCGCTGTACCTGTGGGAGCCGGCTTGCCGGCGATTGGGCTGCGCAGCAGCCCCATGCAATCAAAGAGAAATCGGCCTGCGCCCGGCAAAGGCGTGCGCCAGCGTCCCGCCATCGACCAGCTCCAGCTCGCCGCCCAATGGCACGCCATGGGCAATCCGCGAAGCTACCAAGCCTTTCTCCGCCAGCAGCTGCGCAATGTAGTGCGCCGTCGCCTCACCTTCCACCGTCGGGTTGGTCGCCAGGATCACCTCGGTGAAACTGCCCTGCTCTTCGATCCGCGCCATCAATTGCGGCACGCCAATCGCCTCAGGCCCCAGGCCGTCCAGCGGCGACAGGTGCCCCTTGAGCACGAAATAGCGGCCGCGATAGCCGGTCTGCTCCACCGCATACACATCCATCGGCCCTTCCACCACGCACAGCTGGCTGTCGTCGCGGCGTGGGTCCGCGCACTGCGGGCAGAGCTCCTGCTCGGTCAGGGTGCGGCACTGGCGGCAGTGGCCGACGCCGTCCATGGCCTGGCTCAGGGCCTGTGCCAGGCGGGTGCCGCCACTGCGGTCGCGCTCCAGCAGCTGCAGGGCCATGCGTTGGGCGGTTTTCTGGCCGACGCCGGGCAAGATGCGCAAAGCATCGATCAGTTGACGGATCAGGGGGCTGAAGCTCATGTATGCGGGCCTGTCATTTCACCAAACAGAATGAACAAGGGAGCAACGGCCGCGTGGCCGTTGCTCCCCATTGTGAAGCAGAAAACGATCAGAACGGCATCTTGAAGCCCGGCGGCAGTTGCATGCCAGCGGTCATGCCGCCCATTTTTTCCTGGCTGCTCTGCTCGACCTTGCGCACGGCGTCGTTCAGTGCCGCGGCAATCAGGTCTTCCAGCACTTCCTTGTCGTCTTCCTCGGTCGACATCAGGCTCTGGTCGATGCTGACGCGCTTGACGTCATGACGGCCAGTCATCACCACGCTGACCAGGCCACCACCGGATTGGCCAGTCACTTCGGCGTTGGCCAGCTCTTCCTGCATCTTGGCCATTTTTTCCTGCATCTGCTGGGCCTGCTTCATCAGGCCGGCCATGCCACCTTTCATCATGGGGGTATACCTCGATTGGGTCATGTGATGCGGCCTGGCAAAGGGCCGGCCGCACGGTTATCCGTTACTGCGCCTGGCTGACCAGGGCATCTACAGGCTCAATAGTATCCTGCCGCACCGTGGCGCCGAACTGCTTGATCATCTGCTGGATCAACGGATCCTGTTCGATCGCGCTCACGGCATCCTGCTGGCGCTCGGCACGCTTGCGCGATGCGGCCTGGGCCGGGGTTTCCTGCTCGGGGCGGATCAGCTCGATCCGCAGGTTCAGGGTGCGCCCCAGGTGCTGGTTGAGCGCTTCGTTCAGGCGGCGCTGCTGGGTGGCGTTGAACAGCGCGCCCTGGCCCGGGTCCAGGTGCAGCAGCCAATCGTCACCCTCTGCAGCCATCAGCGTACAGTTCGCGGCGATGTTGCCTGTCATACCGGAGACAGGCAACTGTGGGAATAATTCTAGCCATTGCAACGCAAGACCGGTGGCCGGTGCTGCCGCGGGCAATGGCTCGGGGGTGGCCACGGGGGGCTCTTCCTGCACGTGCTCGGCCAGTTCGTCGAGGTAGCTGAAGCCGACCGGGTCGCTTTCGCCGCCGTAGTAGTCCTCGTCGATCGGCGGCTCGTCGTCGCGCTCCATGCCGGCCGAGGCATAGGCGGACGGGTCGAACGGCGGTTCGTCATAGGCCGGCTCAGGGGTAGGTGCAGGCGCTGCCACGGGCGCAACGGGCTCGGGCTCGGGCTCTACGCTGACCGGCACGGGCGCGGCGGCGGGCTCTTCCCAAGGCAAGTCGATGACTTCCTCTACCACCGGCGTGGGCGCAACTGGCTCGGGCTCGGGCTCGGGTTCAGGCTGCGCAGCAGGCGCTGGCGCCGCCACCGGGGCAGGGGCAGGCTCCACGACAGCAACCGCAGGCGCCACCACTGCCGGCGCTGCCACTGGGGTTGCTGGATCAGCTGTGGCCTGGCTGATCCCCACCGGCTTTAGTACGGGCTTCGGCGCATCGTCGGTATCGGCCGGGCGGAAGGCCAGCATCCGCAACAGGACCATTTCAAAGCCGCCCCGCGGGTCCGGCGCCAATGGCAGATCGCGCCGGCCAATCAGGCCCATCTGGTAATAAAACTGCACGTCCTCCGCCGGCAAGGCCGAAGCCAGCGCCAACACCCGGTCGCGGTCGCCCTGGCCGTTATCCACCGCTTCCGGCAGGGCCTGGGCGATGGCCACCCGGTGCAGCACGTTGAGCATTTCGGCCAGCACGCCGCTCCAGTCCGGGCCTTGTTCGGCAAGGTTGCGTACCGCTTCGAGCAGCGCCCGCGCATCGCCTTCGAGCAGCGCCTGCAGCACGCCGTAGACCTGGCCATGATCGAGGCTGCCGAGCATGGCGCGCACGTCGGCGGCCAGTACCTTGCCCTCACCGAAGGCGATGGCCTGGTCGGTCAGGCTCATGGCATCGCGCATCGAACCATCGGCGGCGCGGCCGAGCAGCCACAGGGCATCCGGTTCGAATGGCACGTTCTCGGCCTGCAGCACATGGCTCAGGTGCTCGACCACCCGCTCCGGGCTCATGTTCTTCAGCGAGAACTGCAGGCAGCGCGAAAGGATGGTCGCCGGCAGCTTCTGCGGGTCGGTGGTGGCAAGGATGAACTTGACGTAGGGTGGCGGCTCTTCCAGCGTCTTGAGCAAGGCGTTGAAGGAGTGGGTGGAGAGCATGTGCACTTCGTCGATCAAATAGACCTTGAAGCGCCCACGGCTTGGCGCGTACTGCACGTTATCGAGCAGTTCGCGGGTGTCTTCGACCTTGGTGCGGCTGGCGGCGTCGATCTCGATCAGGTCGACGAAACGCCCCTCGTCGATCTCCCGGCACACCGAACAGGTGCCACAGGGCGTGGAGGTGATGCCGGTTTCGCAGTTCAGGCATTTGGCGATGATGCGTGCAATGGTGGTCTTGCCCACGCCCCGCGTGCCGGTGAACAGGTAGGCGTGGTGCAGGCGCTGGTTGTCCAGGGCATTGATCAAGGCCTTGAGCACATGGGCCTGGCCGACCATTTCGCGGAACGAGCGCGGACGCCATTTTCGTGCAAGAACCTGATAACTCATCGAAAAACCATCGCAGCCTGATCGAGCGGAAGATCGCTAATGCTAGCGGAGCGGGGCCAAAATTGCACCCTGCATGGTTCGACTAAGCTTAGCCACTGGCACGCTGTTCAAGGAGGATGTGCAGTGCGAAGACTGCTGGCCCTGCTGCTGCTCTGGTCGACCCACGGCCTGGCAGACCCGAATGTGCTGCGGTTTTCCGTGGCCGAGAGCTGGAGCATGCCGCTGGTGCGCCTGGAAAACGGCCAGCCGGTCGAAGGTTTGATGTTCGACCTGATACAGGCCCTGGCCCGCGAAGCCGGCGCCCTGCCCGAGTACCACGTGCTGGCCCGCCTGCGCCTGCAACAGGCGATGGAGGATGGCGATATCGACGTGCGTTGCTATGTCAGCACCCAGTGGTTCAATGACCGGCCGGGCAATTTCGTCTGGAGCGTGCCGTTGTTCGAGCAGCGCGATGTGCTGGTGGGCCGCGCCAGCGACAGCAGCCCTACTCGCCCGGAGCAACTGCCGGAGCAGGCCATTGGCACCGTGCTGGGTTATGCCTATGGCACGCTGGAGCCGTTGTTCGCGCAGGGGCGGTTGCGCCGCGAGGACAGCCGCAGCCAGGAGCTGGCGCTACAGAAGCTGCAAATCGGGCGTTATCGGCATGCGGTGAGCAATGAGCTGTCGCTGCAATGGTTCAATAAGCAGCTGCCTCCCGAGCAGCGCCTGCAGGTGCTGGCGGTGCTGGAGGAGCAGACGCTGGGGTGCATGGTGCGCAACGACCCGGCGATACCGACCCAAGGTATCTTGCGGGCGCTGGTGCGGATGAAGGAATCCGGGGAGATCGAGCGGATTACCCGGCGGTATGGGGTTACGGGGCATACAGAGGGGGTTTCGGCGGCCCGCCCCTGAACAGGTGGGCTGCGCGGCTAGCCTTGAGCTCGCATTCACGCATTAGGGCCAGGCGATCATTGCCGCGCTCAGAAACAACCCCACCCCGAACACCAAATGCGTCACCAGGCTCTTCAAACAGTTACGCGCAGGCGCAGGCGTTCTAGATGCAAAGAACCCTGCCCCCATCACCGGCTGCATGAAACATAGCGGCGCCACCACCGTGCCCATACCAACAACAAGCGCAGGCCCCAACGTGGGCGCCTGCAACCAGCTTTCCCCTGCCATCGCGATCAACAGCATGGCGAACAGCACACCGATGGCGTAATGAATCACCCAACCCCACGCCAACTCGTGGCGCACCGGTTCGGCCTTGGCAATCGCCTGGTGCCACATGCGCCCCTTGAGCGCGTGCCCTGCCCAACGCCCGACCATGGCGAAGTTCAGCGTGGCCACACCCAACCGCCTCAACAGCAGGCCCCACAAGTCCATGAGCACCGTGGCACCCATGCCGATGGGCAACGCAGCAAGAAACATCGCAGAAAACGTCATTGAACAAGCCCTCGAAGATTGACGGTCATCACCATGCCGCGCAGCATAGAAGTTGAAGTCAACTTCAAGTCAAGGGCCTTAAATGGACATTGCCGATGTCGCCAAACGCACAGGTGTACCTGCATCGACGCTGCGTTACTACGAGAAGATAGGCTTGCTCAAATCACTCGCCGGGCAGGGGCAACGCCGGCAGTTTGCTGCTGACGTGGCAGACCGGCTCGCGCTGATTGCCTTGGGTCAGGCTGCGGGGTTTTCTCTGGATGAAGTGGGAGCGATGCTGGTCAATCTGCAGGTGGACCGGCAGATGCTGATAGCCAAGGCGGATGAACTGGATGCGCGCATCAGGCAGTTGCAGGCGATGAGCAAGGGGCTGCGACATGCGGCGCAGTGCCCTGAAGTGGATCATCTGGCCTGCCCGAAATTCCAGCGGCTGATGAAGCTATCAGCGGCAGGGCATGGAAAAAAACGGGATTACCAAAGCCTAAAGGGCGAGATGTCCAGAAACAACTCAGGCAAATGCCGAGAGGATGGCGACCCAAGAGGCAACAGCACTTGATTTTCCCAGCCTAGAAATGGAGGCGGCCCCACCAGCCACACCCCGGCACTCGATGTTCCCGCTATGGCTGCTCCCTTCCGGGCCTGACCAGGTTAACGGGTAATCAATGCGGGGGGACCGATGGGGCCACCACTACGCGCCTCGCTGAGCAGCGAGTGGCGCCATTGTACTGGTCTTGGGAGCAGATACAACCTCTGGGGGAGAAAAAGTCATCATTTCTCAATGACTTGACCGACCAGGACTTGGCACGCGACTCGTGTAGGAGCGGCCTTGTGTCGCGAAAGGGCTGCGAAGCAGCCCCGGCAATATAGCGTCATGGCACCAATTGGGGCTGCTTTGCAGCCCGTTCGC
>NZ_DJTF01000208.1:0-15341 GCF_002438125.1 Pseudomonas sp. UBA6315 | reverse complement strand
GGCGGGTTGATGCGGTCCGGCGGTGCCGGGGGTGGCTCGCAACGGGCGAACCACCTGTGTCATGTCTGGTGCAACACCAGAAACCTTGCGGTGACCACATACATGAGGCCGCCATATTCAATTACAAGGCTTGCCCTGGAAATTTTTTCACACACACAAAAAGACTGGGGCCGCTCAGCGGCCCCAGGGGTGATGGGTTTACTTGTCGCGGCGCTCGTACTCGCCTTCGATCACGTTCGGCCGATGGCCGCTGTCGCGGGGCTGCGCCTGGAACGGGTCATCCTGAAACGCCCGCTGGCGCATGGCCTGGGCCTCGGCCCGCTCGCGCATCTTGCGCGCAGCCAGGCGGCGGGTGAATGGCAGCAGGCAGAGCACGCCCAGCACGTCGCTGATGAAGCCCGGCAGCAGCAGCAGGCCACCACCGACCGCCAGCATCAGGCCCTGGAACATGTCCTCGGCGGGCAGTTCGCCGCGCTGCAGGCTCTCGCGGGCACGCAGGGCGGTGGCAAGGCCGGCCACACGCATTACCAGCACACCCAGGGCGGAACCCGCGATGATCAGCAGCAGCGCCGGGAAGAACCCGATGGCCGCGCTGACCTTGACGAAAACGAACAGCTCCAGCACAGGGAACAGGAGAAACAGCAATAGAAAAGCACGCATCAAAGCATTCCTCGATGGAAGACAACCTTCCTGTAAGACCATCACATGGATGCGTGCATTCGCATTTTCAAGCTTCGACTTCAGTCGCAGCCGGCCATTGGTCGGCGCGCGCCAGCAAAACCAGGGCTTCGCGAACTTGTGTCGGCGTATTGCAAACACGTGGGAACGGCAGCCAGTAAATGCCCTGGCCGATACGCAGGTGCATGCCTTCGCTGTCGATGCCGACCATCTCTGCCGGCGTGCCGCGCGGCAGCTCGCCGAGCTCGACGTAATGGGCGATGGCGCTGGCGTGGTCGCTGTTCATGTGCTCGATCATGCTGGCCTCGGCCTTGCCCGCGAACGGGTTGGCCAGGGTCACCTGGTCGAGCCAGTGGATGGCGCCGAAGCCACCGATATAGCGATGGCGCACCGGCTGCAGCACCCAGAAATCGAAATCATGGGCCTTGTGATAGTTGGCGGCATCGGGGAAGTAACGGTAGTAACGCTCGGCCGCGGCCTCGATGGCGGCGTCATCGACCAGCTTGTGCGCCTCGGCCATCACCGTCAGGCGGCCAACGGCCTGCACGTCCTCGGCTTCACGCTCGCCCACCAGCAGCGAGCACTTGGGGTCTTTCTGCAGGTTGTGGGTGTGCTGGGCGATGCGGCTGATCAGGATCAGCGGGTTGCCCTGGGCATCCAGGCAATAAGGCACCACGGAGCCGAACGGGAAACCGGGCATCGACTTGGAATGGGTCGAAAGCACGCCGCGGTATTCCTTGAGCAGCAGCTCCCGGGCGGGGCGAATGGCGTTGGTACTCACTGAGGGCGCTCCTGGCGGCGGACTGGATGGGTGACAAGATAAGCATTATCACCCGCCGCTGCCACTGCCAGCTCAGCTGGCCTGCCTTACCAGGTCACACCGAAGCCTGCGGTATAGCGGGTCTTGTCCAGGTCGCTTTCGTGGGTGCCGCTGATGATGTCCTTCTCCGCCTTGAGGTTGAGCGACGCCCATTCGGTGACCTTGTAGCGCAGCCCGACCTCGGCATCCAGCGAGTAGTTGGCAACGCCGCCCAGCGGCTTGGCGACCTCGCCGTTGGTGAACAGCTGCACGTTCTTGCCGATCAGGTAGCGGGTGTAGTCCCACTTGACCGCGGCCGAATAGAAGTTGTCCTTGGCGCCATCCTGGTATTCGAAGTCGGTGCGGTTGACCAGCGAGCCGAGCGAGAAGGCGCCCAGCTCGTCATCCCAGAACTGGTAGCCAGGGCCGGTACCCACGGTGCGCTGGCGCGACAGGTCCTCGATGTGGTCACGCTTGTACTCCAGGCGCCCCTGCCAGAACCACTTCTCGGTGAGGAAGCGATCGAGCGCGTACTCGGCGCTCCAGTTGTTGGTGGTGGTGACGTCGTCCTTGGACTCGCGGTTGTACTCGCCCTCGGCATTGTGCCGCCAGCGGCCGTGGCGGGCGGTGGTCTTGAAGTCGATGTCGTAGTCGTCGCTGTCGCTTTCGGCACGCTTGTAGTCCATGGCCACGTCGACATTGCCCTTCCACAGGAAATCCTCGACCAGCGGCTTGGGCTTCATGATCTGCTGGATGCTGGCCAGCTCGACGGTCTTGGGCGCCTCGCCATTGGCCAGGGTCACCTTGCCCGCCTCGGCGGCCTTCAGCGACTTGGCCTTCTCGCCGTTGTAGGCATCCTGCTTGACCAGCAGCTCCTGGTCGCTCTCCAGCGTCTGCACCTGTTTCCAGTCCAGCGAAATCGAGCCGCCGTAAGGGGTCTCGAGCAGCAGCTTGCCGCCATCGAACAGGCGGATCTTGCCGCTCAGGCGGTCGCCGTTCTTCATCCACACGGTATCGGCGAAGGCCGGGGCGGCACACAGGGAGGCGGTCAACAGGCACAACAACGATCTAGAATACATAAGCGGGCTACGGGTTCGATTCGACGAAAAAAGCCGGGCATTATCCAGATACCAACGACCAGAGCAAGGACAGACCGAGCACATGCCATTGAGTTCAACTCTCATCTGCCGCCACCATTCGTCCGGTTTCATTCCAGGCCAGGGCTGCCCTGATGTCTGAGCCGTATGAGCATGCCCTGGACAGCCCCGAGGCCCGACGAACGGCCCTGTATTCGGTGCTTGGCCAGGTGCCGGAGGGCAAGGTGGTCAGCTATGGGCAATTGGCCGAACTGGCCGGGCTGGGCCGCGCGGCGCGCTGGGTCGGCCGCACCCTCGGCCAGTTGCCCGGCGACACCCGCCTGCCCTGGCACCGGGTGCTGGGTGCCGGTGGCCGGCTGAGCCTGGCGCTGGGTACGCCGGGCGGAGATGAACAACGTGCACGGCTGCGTGCGGAGGGCGTCAATGTAACCAATAATCGTGTGGATATGACGCGCCATGGCTGGCGCCCAATGGAGCACAGCGGTTAGAGTGCGCGCTTTGTTTTCGCAAATTTGAGGCAGATGTTGGCCCATGCCCCGTAAAACCTGGCGCGCTGCGCTTGCCGCCTATGCCAGCCCGTCTACCCTGGTACTTTTGCTGCTGGGCTTCGCCGCCGGCCTGCCCTACATGCTGGTGTTCTCGACCCTTTCTGTGTGGTTGCGCGAAGCGGGCGTGGCCCGCGAGACCATTGGCTACGCCAGCCTGATCGGCCTGGCCTATGCCTTCAAGTGGGTCTGGTCGCCGCTGCTCGACCAATGGCGCCTGCCCCTGCTGGGCGGCCTGGGGCGGCGCCGTTCGTGGCTGCTGCTGTCGCAGGCGCTGGTGGTGATCGGCCTGGTCGGCATGAGCCTGTGCGACCCGCAACAACACCTTTCCTGGCTGATCGCCCTGGCGGTGCTGGTGGCCTTCGCCTCGGCCACCCAGGACATCGCGGTGGATGCCTATCGCCTGGAGATCGCCGACGATCAGCGCCAGGCAGCCCTGGCTGCCAGCTACATGGCCGGGTACCGGGTGGCCGCCCTGCTCGCCACCGCCGGTGCGCTGGTCTTCGCCGAATGGTTCGGCTCCACCGGTTTCAGTTACTTGCATAAGGCCTGGGCCGGCACCTACGTGCTATTCGGCGTGCTGATGGTGCCTGCGCTGTTCACCACCCTGGTGATGCGCGAGCCGCCGGTGCCGATGCGCACCCAGCTCTCGGCCGCCCGCTATGGCCTGATGCACCAGATGGCCTCGGTGTTCGTGCTGATCATCCTGCTGGTGTCGGTGCCTGCCAGCTTCACCCAGATGTTCAACACCGGCTGGTCCAGCGTGATTTCCGGCGATGCCACGCCGCTTGACCTGCTGCTCGAAGACCGTGCGTTCCTGCGCCTGATCCTCTACGTGCTGCTGACCTGGGCGTGCCTGTCGAGCCTGGGCCGCCGCGGCCTGGCGCCGGTGCTCACGCCAGTCAACGACTTCATCGCCCGTTACCGCTGGCAAGCCCTGCTGCTGCTCGGGCTGATCGCCACCTACCGCATGTCGGACACGGTGATGGGGGTGATGGCCAACGTGTTCTACATCGACATGGGCTTCACCAAGGACCAGATCGCCAGCGTCAGCAAGATCTTCGGCCTGATCATGACCCTGGTCGGCGCCGGTGTCGGCGGCCTGCTGATCGTGCGCTTCGGTATCCTGCCGATCCTGTTCATCGGCGGCGCAGCCTCGGCGGCCACCAACATCCTCTTCGTGATGCTGGCCGACATGGGCCCGAACCTTGAAATGCTGGTGGTGACCATCTCCCTGGACAACTTCAGCTCAGGCCTGGCCACCTCGGCGTTCGTCGCCTACCTGTCGAGCCTGACCAACCTGAAGTTCTCGGCCACGCAATATGCGCTGCTGAGCTCGATCATGCTGCTGTTGCCGCGGCTGATCGGCGGCTATTCGGGGGTGATGGTGGAGAAGTTCGGTTACCACGATTTCTTCATGATTACCGCGCTGCTGGGTGTGCCGACACTGATCCTGATCGCCTTGCACTGGCGCCAGGAAGTTGGGCGAGGGAAGCAGGTGCCGGTAGAGAACTCGGCGGCCGAGCGGCCCTGAAAAGCGCATTGGCCCTATCGCCGGCAAGCCGGCTCCCACAGCTGACGCACAGGCTTCAAGCCTTGTGAAATACCTGTGGGAGCCGGCTTGCCGGCGATAGGGGCAGCACAAATCCTACTGCGCCACAGCCCCTTCCCCAGGCCGCCCACCCACGACAAACCACAACGGCCACAGCGCCAGCGCCCCCGCCACCCCTGCCGCCAGGGCAAAGTGCAGCAGGCTGGCACCGGCCCCGATCATCGCCATCAGCGCACCGCCAAGCCCCAGCAAGGCGATGGTGATCATGCCCAGCATCGCCGACACCAAGCCCTTGCTCTGCTCGCTGGAGAACAGCGTCATGCGGTACAGCACCGCGTTGGCCACGCCCAGGCCCAGTGCGTACAGCGACATGCCCGCGACCACGCTGGTCACCGACGGCCAGTACCAGGTCGCCAGCACCAGCAGGCACAAGCCGGCCAGGTAGGGCCACAAGGCGCCACGCACCAGGCTCGCCAGCGGGTAGCGATCGGCGATGCGGTTGATGATCAGGTTGCCCAGGATCAGCCCGCCGAACACCGGCAGCTGCCACAGCGCGTAGGCCATGGTGCTCAGGCCCTCATCGTGGATCAGCAATACCGGCGACAGGCCGATCCAGCCGATCAGCGGCAGGCCGACCAGGCCAAGTGCCGCGCTGCCGGCGACGAACTTGCGGTTGGCCAGCAGTTGGCCGTAGCCGGCGAGCAGCGGCAGCAGGTGGATGGGCGTGAACGCCAGGCGCGAGCCATCGCGGCGCTCCACCCCCAGGGTTTCCGGCATCAGCCGGTACAGCAGCAGCCAACACAGCACCGCGCCCACGGCAAACGCCACGAACAGCCAGCGCCAGTCCAGCCACTGCAGCATCAAGGTGCCCACCAGCGGGCCCAGCAGCGGCGAGAGCAAGGCGATGTTGGCCAGCAGGGCCATCATCCGTACCGCGTCGGCCTCGCTGAACGCTTCGTTCAGCGCCGGGTAGCTGACGGTCACCACAAACCCCAGGCCAATGCCCTGCAGCAGGCGCAGCAGGTTGAACAGGCCGATGTCCTGCACCCAGTAAGTCGCCAGGCACGCCACGCCAAAGAACGCGCAACCGGCCAGCAGCAGCGGGCGGCGGCCATAGCGGTCGGCCAGCGGGCCGATCAGCCACTGCAGCACCACACCGCCGAGCAGGTACAGGTTCAAGGCATGCGGGATGTATTGCGGGCTGGCGTTCAGGTGATCGACCACCACCGGCATGGCTGGCATGACCGCGTCGCTGGCGAGGTAGGTCAGCAGCTCGAACAGGGCCAGGGTCAGGCCGAACAGCAGGGCTCTGAGGGGGGTGATGTACAGCAGTGGTTTCATGATGGCGTTCAGGCAAAGACAGGTGGGGTCAGGCTATATGCCAGAAATTCCGGGGCTTGGCTGTGAACAAGTGTAAAAGCATGGGGCCGCTGCGCGCCCCAATCGCCGGCAAGCCGGCTCCCACAGGGGTTTGACGAAGACCCTGTGGGGGCCGACTTGCTGGCGATTGGGCCGCACAGCGGCCCCTGCTGCAACGGCGCGGTTTACTGCGCCGCCGCCTCCTGCACCACGCGAATCACGCGTTGCGGAAACGGAATGTCGATGCCCTCGGCCTTCAGCCGGTCACGGGCATGCTCGTTGAGCATGAACATCACATCCCAGTAGTCGCTGGTCTTGGTCCACAGGCGCAGCGATACGGTGATCGAGCTGTCACCCAGGGTCGCGACCACCGCCTGTGGCGCCGGGTCTGGCAGCACCCGTGGGTCCTGCGCCAGCTCCAGCAGCACGTTGCGCGCCTTCTGCAGGTCGGCCTCGTAGTCCACGCCCACGTCGAACACCACCTTGCGCGTCGGCTGGCGGTTGGTGTTGGTGATGATGCCGTTGGACAGGCTGCCGTTGGGCATGATCACGGTCTTGTTGTCACCGGTGCGCAGCACGGTGTGGAAGATCTGGATGCTGTCGACGGTGCCGGACACACCCTGGGCCTCGATCCAGTCACCGATGCGGAACGGGCGGAACATCAGGATCAGCACGCCACCGGCGAAGTTCGCCAGGCTGCCCTGCAAGGCCAGGCCGATGGCCAGGCCGGCAGCACCGATGGCCGCGACGAACGAGGTGGTCTCGATGCCGATCATCGACGCCACGCTGACCATCAGCAGCACCTTGAGCACGATGTTGGCCAAGGTGCTGATGAAGCCTTGCAGCGCCACGTCGGCGCGCAGCCCGACCAGCTTGCCAAGGCGCGCGCTGAGCTTGTTGATCAACCACCAGCCGATGGCCAGTGTCAGCAGCGCCAGCAACAGCCGGCTGCCGTATTGCATGATCATCGGGATCCAGGTCTGCGACTGGCGGACCAGCTGATCCACCTCAGCATTCAAATCCATATTCATCTCCTGATGCCGAGCGGCACGTACACGTAAATCGGGCCGCGCGCATTTGCGCGGCCATGGACCCCATGGACATCATTGCGCCATCGGGGTTCCGGCAACGCTTCGATCAGTCGCGGAAGTTGTTGAACTGCAGCGGCATGTCGAATTCCTTGGCGCGCAGGGCGGCGATGGCCTCTTGCAGGTCATCACGCTTCTTGCCGGTCACACGCACCTGCTCACCCTGGATGGAGGCCTGGACCTTGAGCTTGGCGTCCTTGATGTGGGCGACGATCTTCTTCGCCAGGTCCTTGTCGATGCCTTCGCGGAACTTGGCTTCCTGCTTCATCTCCTTGCCGGAGGGATAGGCGTCCTTGGTTTCCAGGCACTTGACGTCGATCTTGCGCTTGACCAGGGCCAGGCGCAGGATTTCGATCATCGCCTCGAGCTGGAACTCGGCCTCGGCCGTGAGCATCACGGTCTGCTCCTTGTCCTTGAACTCGAAGCTACCCTTGCCCTTGAGGTCGTAACGGCGGTCGAGCTCCTTCATGGCGTTTTCGACAGCGTTCTGCACTTCGTGCTTGTCCAGTTCCGATACCACGTCGAACGACGGCATGGTTGATCTCCCAAAATAAAAGCGCGCTCGGCGTGACGATGGAGCGCGCGGGGTTTGAAGGTTAAAATGCGGACTCATTATAACGGGTTGCGAAACGCAGATGAGCAGCACCTGGCATATTCTCGGCGCCGGTAGCCTCGGCAGCCTCTGGGCCTGCCGCCTGGCACGGGCCGGCAAGGCAACCCGGCTGATCCTGCGCGACCGGCAGCGGCTCGCCGCCTACCAGCAGGCCGGCGGCCTGACCCTGGCCGAACAGGACCAGGCCACGCGCTTTGCGATCCCCGCCGAAACCGCTGACGCCAGCGGGCCGATTCATCGCCTGCTGCTGGCCTGCAAGGCCTATGACGCCGCGCCTGCCGTCGCCCGCCTGGCCCCGCGCCTGGCCGAGGGCGCCGAGATCTTGCTGCTGCAAAATGGCCTGGGCAGCCAGGACGAAGTCGCCGACCAGGTGCCCCATGCCCGCTGCATCTTCGCCTCCAGCACCGAAGGGGCGTTTCGCGAGGACGACTGGCGGGTACGCTTTGCCGGGCAAGGGTTCAACTGGCTGGGCGACCCGGCCAACCCTGCCCTGCCGCAATGGTTCGACGACCTGGGCGACGCCGGCATCCCCGCCGAATGGACGGTGGACATCCTCACCCGCCTGTGGCGCAAGCTCGCGCTGAACTGCGCCATCAACCCGCTGACCGTGCTGCACGACTGCCAGAACGGCGGCCTGCTGGGGCACCTGGGCGAAATCGACAGCCTGTGCGCCGAACTTGGCCAGCTGTTGCAACGCTGCGGCCAGCCCAAGGCCGCCGATGACCTGAGCGAGGAAGTGCAACGGGTGATTCTCGCCACCGCCGCCAACTACTCTTCCATGTACCAGGATGTGCGTGCCGGCCGGCGCACCGAGGTGCACTACCTGCTTGGCCACGCCTGCCGGGCGGCAGCGCGCCACGCCATGGTGCTGCCACAGCTGGAACACCTGCACCAGCGGCTGGTCGATAACCTGCGAGCCCGTGACTTGCCCTGCGCCTGACGCAGCCCTACAACCGGATACGGACATTGCCTAGCCCATGACCCTGCGCCAACGCCTGGAAAACCTCCCGGTCGGGCAAAAGTTGCTGGCCGCCCTGCTGGTGCTGCTGGTGACCATCCTGCTGGTTGCCAACCTGACCTTCATCAGCGCCGCCTACTGGATCACCCAGGAGAGCATGGCGCCCCAGGCCCTGCAGACCATCGGCCGGCTGGTGGCCAACCCGCAGCTGTCGATGCGCGCCGGTGACAACACGGAAAATGCCACCGCCCTGCTCAAGGAACTGGACAGCTACACGCCGCTGCGCGCCGCCGCCGTCTATGGCGGCGATGGGCGCCTGCTGGCGCAGCTACAGCATGGCGAAGCGCTGGCCCTGCCCAAGCACTACCGCAATATCGATAGCTGGCGCCTGATGGAGTTTCGCAGCACCCAGCTCATCCGCATCCCACGCGAAGCCAGCCCCCCCGCACACCTGCTGCTGGTGGCCAGCAGCGAACTGCCGACCGCCTTCTACACCGGCACCCTCAGCGCCAGCCTGGCGATCCTGGTGTTCAGCGTGCTGCTGTGGCTGGTGATCGCGCGGCAGATCAAGCGCCTGATCACCCAACCGATCAACCAGCTCGAAGAGCTCAGCCGCCAGGTCACCCGCGAAGAAAGCTACGCCCTGCGCGCCACCCGCGGCAACGACGACGAGATCGGCAGCCTGGCACAGGCCTTCAACACCATGCTGTCGCGCATCGAAGCCCGCGAGCAGCAGCTCAAGCGCACCCGTGACGAGTTCCAGATGGCCTACGACCAGGCCCAGGGCCTGGCCGAGGAAACCCGCCACACCAACCGCAAGCTGGAGCTGGAAGTCCAGGTGCGCAGCAAGATCGAGAAAAAGCTCACAGGCTTTCAGAACTACCTCAACAGCATCATCGACTCCATGCCTTCGGCGCTGATCGCCCTCGACGAACAGCTCTACGTCACGCAGTGGAACCACGAAGCCACGGTGCTCTCCGGCACGCCGCTGGACGAGGCGCTGAACCAGCCGGTGTTCATCGCTTTCGAGCCGCTCAAGCCGTTTTTGCCGCAGCTCAAGGAGACCGTGGAAAAGCACCGGGTGGCGAAGATCGAGCGGGTCACCTGGCCCAAGGACGACGACCTGCGCCACTACGCCCTGACCTTCTACCCGCTGATGGGCGGTGGCGGGCGTGGCGTGGTGATCCGCATCGACGACATCACCCAGCGCCTGTCGCTGGAAGAAATGATGGTGCAGTCGGAAAAAATGCTCTCGGTCGGCGGCCTGGCCGCCGGCATGGCCCACGAAATCAACAACCCGCTGGGGGCAATTCTGCACAACGTGCAGAACATCCGCCGGCGCCTGTCGCCGGAGCTGCCGCGCAACCAGGAGCAGGCAAGCGAGCTGGGCATCGACCTGCCGAGCGTCAACCGCTACCTGGAAAGCCGCGAAGTGCCGCAACTGCTCGATGGCATCCAGCAGGCCGGCGCCCGCGCCGCCAAGATCGTTACCCACATGCTCAGCTTCAGCCGCCGCAGCAACCGCCAGCTGGTGCCCTGCGACCTGCCGTCATTGATCGACCAGGCGGTGGACATCGCCGGCAACGACTTCGACCTGACCATCGGCTTCGACTTCAAGGGCCAGGCCATCGTCCGCCAGTTCGACCCTGCCCTGGGGCCGGTGCCCTGCACCGCCAACGAACTGGAGCAGGTCTTGCTCAACCTGTTGAAGAACGCCGCGCAGGCCATCCACCAACGGCCACAGCCCAGCGAGCCCGGGCGCATCATCCTGCGTACCCGGCTCAACCCGCCCTGGGCCGAAATCCAGGTCGAGGACAACGGCATCGGCATGCCCGAAGCGGTGCGCAAGCGCACCTTCGAGCCGTTCTTCACCACCAAGGAAATCGGCCAGGGCACCGGGCTTGGCCTGTCGGTTTCGTACTTCATCATCACCAACAACCACAAGGGGCAGATGGAAGTGCAGTCCACGCCCGGCCAGGGCACCTGCTTCACCCTGCGCCTGCCCCTCGGCCAGCCGACAACGGCGACGCCGACCACCACGGAGGCATGACATGGGCTATCGCCTGTCGAAGATCTACACCCGCACCGGCGACAAGGGCGAAACCGGCCTGGGCGACGGCCGCCGGGTGCCCAAGGACCATCCGCGGATCGAAGCGATCGGCGAGGTGGACAGCCTTAACAGCCAGCTCGGGCTATTGCTCGCCGGGCTGGCGGAGCAGGGGCTGGATGAGCTGAGGGCGGTTCTGGCGCCTTGCCAGCACCGCCTGTTCGACTTGGGTGGGGAGCTGGCCATGCCCAGCTATCAGGCCTTGAACCAGGCAGAGGTCGAGCGCCTGGAGGCGGCCATCGATGTGTGGAACGAGGAGCTGGGGCCGCTGAAGAACTTCATCCTGCCCAGTGGTTCGGCATTGATTGCCCAGGCCCATGTTTGCCGCAGCCTGGCGCGCAGTGCCGAGCGGCGGTGTCAGCAGTTGAATGCCGTGGAGCCGCTGGAGGGGGTGGGGTTGGCGTATATCAATCGGCTGTCCGATCTGTTGTTCGTGGCAGCGCGGATCATCGGGCGGCGGCAGGGGGTGGCTGAGGTGCTTTGGCAGCCTGCGCAAAAACCGCAGGGTTGAAATAGCGGGGGCTGCTTTGCAGCCCAATCGCCGGCAAGCCCGGCTCCCACAGGATCTCTTTTGTAGGAGCCGGCTTGCCGGCGATTGGGCCGCACAGCGGCCCCAGTTGCTCAGGCCTCAGGCCAGAACGCCCGAATCCCGGCAACCCCTTGAGCCCCAGCCTCCCAGGCCTTTTCCCGGTCGCACGGCCCAACGCCGCCGAGCAGGAACACAGGGTGGGTAAACCCGGCAATCAACCGCTGCGCCTCATCCCAACCCAGCGGCTGCGCCTCAGGATGGGTCTGGGTCGGCTGTAACGGCGACAAGGTGACGAAATCCACCCCCATCTGCTCGGCCAACGCCAGTTCCTCGGCACTGTGGCACGACGCCGCCAGCCAGCGGTCTTTCGGGAATGGCCGGCCCTTGGCGGCGTACTTGCGCAGTTGCGCCGCAGTCAGGTGCCAGCCAGCCGCCGGGAAGTCGCCCAGCCATTCCAATGGCCCCTTGAGCATCAACTGCGCCTTGCCCGCACACAGGCCAACCGCATCCACCGCAACGTCGCGGTACTTGGGGTCGTACATGTCCGGTGCGCGCAGCTGGATCAGGCGCACGCCTGAAGCCACCGCACGCTGGATGCCCTTGAGCATCTCGGGCACTTCCAGGCCGTCCGGGGTAATCAGGTACTGGTCCGGCAGGCGCGCCGCCGCGACGATCGGCTTGTTGGCCTCGGGGAAGTCGTATTGCGCCAGCTCCCGCGGGGCGGCCCAGGCCAACGGCTGGCCCTCGGCGCCGTGGGGTTCGCCGGAAAATGCCTGGACTTCGCGCACGTCCAGCAGCACCTGCTTGTCCGGGTAATCGTGGCTGACCTTGATCAGCGCCCGCGAGCGGGTCACCTCGATGCCCAGTTCTTCGCGCAGCTCACGGGCCAGCGCGGCTTCGACGCTCTCGCCCTGCTCCACCTTGCCGCCGGGGAATTCCCACAGGCCGCCCTGGTGCTGGCTATCGGCGCGCCGGGCTATCAGGATCCGGCCATCGGTGCCGCGAATCACGGCAGCTACTACATGAATGCGTTTCACCCTTCACGCTCCGCCAGCCCAGCTTGCTGCCAGGCCTTGAAGGCCGGCCACTGGTAAATGGTCTCGATATAAGTTGCCGCCGCTGCCGGCACGTCCACGCGGTAGCCGCGCAGGCGCACGGCCACCGGGGCGAAGAAGGCGTCGGCCAGGGTCGGCTTGCCGAACAGGAACGGCCCGCTGTCCTTGGTCACCAAGCGGCATTCGGACCACAGCGCGACGATACGGTCGATGTCGACCTGCACCTCCAACGGGATGGCCTCCAGCGCTTCGTCGCGCGACAGGTCGAACGGCATCGCCCCGCGCAGGGCGAAGAAGCCACTGTGCATCTGCGCGCAGGCCGAACGGGCCAGGGCACGGGCGGCCGTATCCGCCGGCCAGAGCTGCGCCTGGGGGTGCTGTTCGTTGAGGTATTCGGCGATGGCCAGCGAGTCGGCGATCACGCCGTGCTCGGTCTTGAGCAACGGCACCTTGCCGGTGGCGGAGAAGGCGAGAAGGCGTTGGCGGGTGTCGGGCTGGTTCAGCTTGATCAGGGTTTCTTCGTAGGGCACGCCAGCCAGCTCGAGGGCCAGGGCGCCGCGTAGCGACCAGGAGGAATACAGCTTGTCGCCGATGATCAGGTGATAGCTCATGGGTCGGCTCCACTTCTTTGAAATTTTGCGGCTGAGCATCGCCGGCAAGCCGGCTCCCACAGGTTTTGCGGTGCTGTTGTGGGAGCCGGCTTGCCGGCGATGAGGCCGTTGAATCAGGTACGGTATTCGGCGTTGATCTTCACGTACTCGTGGGACAGGTCAGTGGTCCAGATGGTTTCGCTGCACTGGCCACGGCCCAGCTCGATGCGGATGGTGATCTCTTCCTGGGCCATCACTGCCGAGCCTTGCGCCTCGGTGTAGCTCGGGCTGCGGCCGCCTTGGCTGGCGATGCAGACGTTGTCCAGGTACACATCGATCAGGCTGACATCCAGCTCCGGCACGCCGGCACGGCCTACGGCCGCGAGGATACGGCCCCAGTTCGGGTCGGAGGCGAACAGCGCGGTCTTGATCAGCGGCGAGTGGGCCACGGCGTAACCGACGTCCAGGCACTCCTGGTGGTTGCCGCCGCCGTTGACCTGCACGGTCACGAACTTGGTGGCGCCTTCGCCGTCACGGACGATGGCCTGGGCCACTTCCATGCACACCTCGAACACCGCCTTTTTCAGCGCGTCGAACAGTGCGCCGCTGGCTTCGGTGACTTCCGGCAGGTTGGCCTTGCCGGTAGCGATCAACATGCAGCAGTCGTTGGTCGAGGTGTCGCCGTCGATGGTGATGCGGTTGAACGACTTGTTGGCGCCGTCGAGCATCAGGTCCTTGAGCACAGCCGGCGCGACCTTGGCGTCGGTGGCGATGTAGCCGAGCATGGTCGCCATGTTCGGGCGAATCATGCCGGCGCCTTTGCTGATGCCGGTGACGGTGACGGTCACGCCTTCGTGCTGGAACTGGCGGCTGGCACCTTTGGGCAGAGTGTCGGTGGTCATGATGCCGGTGGCGGCTTCAGCCCAGTTGTTTTCCGACAGGTCGTCCAGCGCAGCCTGCAGGGCGCCTTCGATCTTTTCCACCGGCAGCGGCTCGCCGATCACACCGGTGGAGAATGGCAGCACCGCTTCGGCCGGTACCCCGGCAAGCTCGGCAAGCTTGGCGCAGGTGCGCTCGGCAGCGGCCAGGCCTGGCGCGCCGGTGCCGGCGTTGGCGTTGCCGGTGTTGGTCAGCAGGTAGCGCACGGTGCCCTGCACGCGCTGCTTGGAGAGGATCACGGGCGCGGCGCAGAACGCGTTGAGGGTGAACACGCCGGCAACGCTGGAGCCTTCGGCACAGCGCATCACCACTACGTCCTTGCGCCCCGGGCGCTTGATGCCCGCGGATGCGATGCCGAGTTCAAAACCCGAAACCGGGTGCAGGGTGGGCAAAGGACCAAGACCAACAGCCATTAGAGCGCTCCTAGAATACGGTGAATATGGAAAAAGGGGGCCGCAATGCGGCCCCCAGGTTTGTCACGATACAGCAATCAGGTCAGATCACTCGATTTGACCATGGCAATGCTTGAATTTCTTGCCCGAACCACACCAGCACGGCTCGTTGCGGCCCAGCTTCTGCTCGTTGCGCACCGGGGCTGCGGCCACGGCCACTTCAGCACCCTCCTCGCTCAGCTGCTCGCTTTCCAGGCCCGGCGCCGGGGCGTGCTGGAACTGCATGCGGCTGGCCAGTTCTTCGGCTTCGCGGCGCAGGCGCGCTTCTTCCTCGGCTGGGTCTTCGCGGCGAACCTGTACGTGCGAGAGCACGCGGATGGTGTCGCGCTTGATCGACTCGAGCAGCTCCTGGAACAGGGTGAACGACTCGCGCTTGTATTCCTGCTTCGGGTTCTTCTGCGCATAGCCACGCAGGTGGATACCGTGGCGCAGGTGGTCCATGGTCGACAGGTGGTCTTTCCACAGGTCGTCGAGCACGCGCAGCAGGATCTGCTTCTCGAAGGTGCGCAGGGCGTCGATACCGGCCTGGTCTTCCTTCTCGGTGTAGGCGTCGGTGATTTCCTTGAGCAGCTTCTCGCGCAGGGTCTCTTCGTAGAGGTGGTCATCCTCGTCGAGCCACTGCTGGATCGGCAGCTTCATGGCGAAGTCGCTGTTCAGCGAAGCCTCCAGGCCGGCCACGTCCCACTGCTCGGGCAGCGACTGCGGCGGAATGTGCTGGCTGATGGTGGCGTCGAGCACTTCCTTGCGGAACTCCTCGATGGTGTCGCCGATGTTTTCGGCAGCCAGCAGGCTGTTGCGCATGTGGTAGATCACCTTGCGCTGTTCGTTGGCCACGTCGTCGTATTCGAGCAGCTGCTTGCGGATGTCGAAGTTGCGGCCTTCGACCTTGCGCTGCGCCTTTTCGATGGCGTTGGTGACCATGCGGTGCTCGATGGCCTCACCGGACTGCATGCCCAGGGCCTTCATGAAGTTCTTCACCC
>NZ_DJTF01000025.1:0-57767 GCF_002438125.1 Pseudomonas sp. UBA6315 | reverse complement strand
CGCGATGGCCCAGCTCCAGCAGGTGGCAGGTCGCAAGATAGGCGCCGTGTTCATGGTCGATGCGCACAAGGTCCGCCTCCACCCCTTCCAGCTCGCGGTCGACGATGACCATCGGCGTGCGCACGCAGGCCAGGCTCTGCAGCAGGTCGCTGTCTTCGCCCACCGACGCCACCACCAGGCCGTCGATGCGTTTTTCCAGCAGCACGCGCAGGTAGCTGCGCTGCTTTTGCGGGTTGTCGTCGGAGTTGCACAGGATCACACAGTAGCCGTTGCGCTCGCAGGCATCTTCGATGCCCCGCGCCAGCTCGGCAAAATAGGGGTTGACGCTGTTGGGCACCAGCAGGCCGATGGTGGCCGTGCTGCGCGCCTTGAGCGAGCGCGCCACGGCGCTGGGTACGTAGTCGAGCTCGGCGATGGCCGCTTCGACCTTGAGCCGTACCTGCTCGCTGACTGGCCGGGTCTTGTTCAGCACATGTGACACGGTGGTGTAGGAAATACCCGCAAGTGCAGCGACGTCTTTGATGGTTGCCATGTTTTTTCAGTTCCGCCGGTTCGAACGCCGGCTGCGATAAGTGTCGAGCACCACGGCGATGACGATGACCGCCCCGGTGATGATGCGTTTGGTGGGTTCCGACGCGCCGATCTGCGCAAGGCCTGCGGCCAGCACGGAGATGATGAGCACGCCGAAGAAGGTGCTGATGACCGAGCCGCGCCCGCCCATCAGGCTGGTGCCGCCGATGACCACCGCGGCGATCACCTGCAATTCGAGGCCGGCACCGGCATTGGGGTCGGCGGCCTCCAGCCGGGAGATCTGGAACAGCGCAGCCAGGCCGGCCAGCAGGCCCATCAGGGCGAACACCAGTACCTTGTAGGGGCGCGGGTCGATGCCGGCCAGCCGCACGGCTTCTTCGTTGGTGCCGATGCCGATCAGGTAGCGGCCGAACACGGTGCGGGTCAGCACCAGCTGGGCCAGGATGATCACCAGCAAGGCAATGATGAACGCCGGCGAGATACCGAAGGCGATCGGGTTGGAGAACCAGGCATAGGCATCGCCGATATAGGCGGTGCGCGAGTCGGTGAACTGGTAGGCCAGGCCACGGGCCATCTCCAGCACGCCGAGGGAGACGATAAACGACGGGATGCGCCAGGCCACGGTGACCGCACCGGTGACACTGCCGGCCAGGGCTGCCGCCGCCATGCCGAGCAAAGCCGCCGGCAGCACGCCCCAGCCCCAGCCGAGGATCGCCACGCTCACCGTGGACGCTGCCAGGGCAAGTACCGAGCCGACCGAGAGGTCGATGCCGCCGATGATCAGCACGAAGGTCATGCCCACGGCCAGCACCATCAGGTCGGGGATCTGGTTGGCCAGGGTGCTGAAGGTGGCATAGGACCAGAAGTGGCTGCTGAGCAGCGAGAACAGCACGATCATCGCCAGCAAGGCGCCGGCCAGGCCCAGGTAGGTGCCAAGGCCCAGGTACGTGCCGCTGCGGCGTGCGGGGGTGCTGCCGGAGGTATCGAGAGGTGTGGTTTTCATGCATCCATCCTGGGTGCTGCGTCTTGCAGCAGGGCGTCACGTTTCTGGTAGCCGGCGAAGGCGGCGGCAAGAATCTGGTCCTGGCTCCAATGGTCGCGCTCGAAGGTGTCGATCAGGCGCCCGGCAGAGAGCACGGCGATGCGGTCGCAGATCAGCATCAGCTCGCGCAGGTCGCTGGACACCACCACCAGCGCCTTGCCCTGGCGCGCCAGTTCCGCCAGCAGGCCATAGATATCGAACTTGGCGCCCACATCGATGCCGCGGGTCGGCTCGTCGAACAGCAGTACCTGGCAATCGCGCTCCAGCCAGCGGCCGATCACCACCTTTTGCTGGTTGCCGCCCGACAGCTCGCCAACGGCCTGCGCGGCGCCGGCACTGCGAATGCGCATGGCGGCGATCTGCCGATCGGCCAGCGCCCGTTCGGCATCGCCGTCGAGCACCCCGGCGCGGGACACGGCGCCAAGGTTGCCCAGGGCGATGTTGGCGCTGATCGACTGCGACAGCAGCAAGCCTTCGCCCTTGCGGTCCTCGGTGATCAGGGCGATGCCGGCCTTGACCGCGGCCTTGGGCGAGTCGATGGTCACCTCCCTGAGTGGCTGGCCCAGGGCAATGCTGCCGCTGTCGGCGCGGTCGGCGCCGAAGATCAGCCGTAGCAGCTCGGTGCGCCCGGCACCGATCAGCCCGGAAATGCCGAAGATCTCCCCTGCCCTGACCTGCAGCGACACATCACGCACCTTATCGCCACGGCACAGGTGCTCGACCTTGAGCAGCGGCGCGCCAATGGTGCGCCGGCCCAGGTCGATGTGCTCGCCCAGCTCGCGGCCGACCATCAGGTTGACCAGCTCGCTGCTGCTGTAGCGCTGGATCGGCTCATCGCACACCAGCTTGCCGTCGCGCAGCACCACGATGCGCTGGGCCACGCGCTGCAATTCTTCGAGGCGATGGGAGATGTAGACGATGGCCACGCCACGCTGGCGCAGGCGTTCGATCTGCACGAACAGCAACTCCACCTCGCGGGCGGTGAGCATGGCCGTGGGCTCGTCGAAGATCAGCACATGGCAGTCGCCGATCAGGTTGCGGGCGATCTCGACCATCTGCTGGTGGCCGATGCCCAGCTCGCCGACCGGGGTATCCGGGTCGATGGCGTCCAGGCCGACCTGGGCCATGGCGGCCGTGGCCAGCTGGCGCAGGCGCTTGTGGCTGATCCAGCCGAAGCGGCTGGGCAGGTTGTCGAGGAACAGGTTCTCGGCCACGGTCAGGGTCGGCAGCAGGTTCAGCTCCTGCATCACCATGCGCACCCCGAGGCGCTCGGCATCGCTGCGGCTGGCCGGGGCGTAAGCCTGGCCGCGGTAGCGCATGTGGCCGGTGGTGGGCGTCTCGAGGCCGCTGATGAGCTTGGACAGGGTGCTCTTGCCCGCGCCGTTCTCGCCGGTCAGGGCCAGCACCTCGCCCGCGCGCAGGGCCAGGCTGACGTCGCCGAGCACCGGCTGGGCATAGCTCTTGCCCAGGCCAGTGGCGATCAGCACCCCTTCATCGGCCGTTGCAGGCATGGCCATCTCTCCTGGGCGTCAAGGCTGGGTGATCAGCGTGACCGGGGTCTGGATGACGTTGTCGGCATCCACGTCCGGTTTTTCTCCCTTGAGCATTTTCAGCGCCGCCTGGATGCCGAACACCGCTTGCTGGCTGGCCGCCTGGTCGAGGGTGGCGAGCACGCGGCCATCCTTGAGCATCGGCTTGATGGCGTTGATGTTGTCGTAGCCCACCACTTGCACCTGGCCGGTCTTGCCGGCGGCGCGCACGGCCGACACAGCGCCCAGGGCCATGCTGTCGTTGCCGGCCAGCAGGGCCTTGAGGTCGGGGTATTCGTTGAGCATGGAGGCGGCAACCGCGTTGCCCTTGTCGATTTCCCAGTTGCCGGACTGGGTCGAGACGATCTTCATCCCTGCCGCGTCCATGGCGTCCTTGAAGCCCGCCGTGCGCTGCTGGGCGTTGGTGGTGGTCGACACGCCTTCGATGATGCCGACCTGGTCACCGGCCTTGAGCTTTTCCTTGGCCAGGTAGTCGCCGACCATGCGCGCGCCCTTGCGGTTGTCGGGGCCGACAAAGGGCACGCTGATCTGCTTGCTCTTGAGCACGTCGGGGTCGAGGCGGTTGTCGATGTTGACCACGGTGATGCCGGCGTCCATGGCTTTCTTCACCACCGGCACCAGCGCCTTGGAGTCGGCCGGGGCAAGGATGATGGCCTTGGCGCCAGTGGCGATCATCTGCTCGACGATGCGGATCTGGTTGCCGGTATCGGTCTCGTCCTTGATGCCGTTGGCCACCAGCTCGAAGTCATCGGCATGGGCTTTCTGGTAGTCCTTGGCGCCATCTTCCATGGTGCGGAAGAACTCGTTGGCCAGGGACTTCATCACCAGCGCGACCTTGGGCTTGTCTTCGGCGTGGGCAGCGGAAAACGGCGTGGCCAGGGACAGGGAAGAAATGACGGCGAGCGCCAGCAGACGACCAGGGAACGGCAGCTTCATGGGAAATGACTCCGGATCTTGTGATTTTTATCGGGTCGCAAACGTTTGCGTTAAATAACTATGGAAACAGGTTGCCCTTTTGTCAAATCCGTTTCGCTTTCGGGGTCTAGCCGCTCTAACGCAGATTATCTGGGATTTTTCCGAAAAACCGAACAGGTTTTCCTATTCTTGTTCGGAGTTCCGAACGAACGGACGCCTAACCGAACCGCCGGAGCCTTGCTGTGACGGCGCTTACAGCCGATTCCGCGCGGGTGGTACAAAAAGTGCGTGGCAGGCACTGCGTCACAACAAAAAATCTCATTAGGAAGAGAGAGAACAATAACCATGAACGCTGCACTTAAAACCTTTGCCCCCAGCGCCCTTGCGCTGCTGCTGATCCTGCCGTCCATGGCCTCGGCCAAGGAAGTGGAGAACCAGCAGAAGCTGGCCAACGTGGTGATCCTCGCCACCGGCGGCACCATCGCCGGCGCTGGCGCCAGCGCGGCCAACAGCGCCACCTACCAGGCTGCCAAGGTTGGCGTCGACAAGCTGATTGCCGGCGTGCCGGAGCTGGCCGACCTGGCCAATGTGCGCGGCGAGCAGGTGATGCAGATCGCCTCCGAAAGCATCACCAACGACGACCTGCTCAAGCTGGGCAAGCGCGTGGCCGAGCTGGCCGACAGCAATGACGTCGACGGCATCGTCATCACCCACGGCACCGACACCCTGGAAGAAACCGCCTACTTCCTGAACCTCGTGGAAAAGACCGACAAGCCGATCGTCGTGGTCGGCTCCATGCGCCCCGGCACCGCCATGTCCGCCGACGGCATGCTCAACCTGTACAACGCCGTGGCCGTGGCCAGCAACAAGGACTCGCGCGGCAAGGGCGTGCTGGTGACCATGAACGACGAGATCCAGTCCGGGCGAGACGTGAGCAAGTCGATCAACATCAAGACCGAAGCCTTCAAGAGCGCCTGGGGCCCGCTGGGCATGGTGGTGGAAGGCAAGTCGTACTGGTTCCGCCTGCCGGCCAAGCGCCACACGGTCAACTCCGAGTTCGACATCAAGCAGATCAGCAGCCTGCCCCAGGTGGACATCGCCTACAGCTATGGCAACGTCACCGACACGGCCTACAAGGCCCTGGCACAGAACGGCGCCAAGGCGCTGATCCATGCCGGCACCGGCAATGGCTCGGTGTCGTCGCGGGTGGTGCCAGCCCTGCAGGAGCTGCGCAAGAACGGCGTGCAGATCATTCGTTCGTCCCACGTCAACCAGGGCGGTTTCGTGCTGCGTAACGCCGAGCAGCCCGACGACAAGAACGACTGGGTCGTGGCCCACGACCTGAACCCGCAGAAGGCCCGCATCCTGGCGATGGTGGCGATGACCAAGACCCAGGACAGCAAGGAGCTGCAGCGCATCTTCTGGGAATACTGATAACGCAAGCAGCACCCCAGTGCCGCGGGGCTTTTCACCTGACAGGCTGTTGCGAAAAAGACTACAGTGAAATACTGTATGCGCATACAGCAAAAACAAGGAAAAGCCCCGTGGCCAGTACCGCCTCCGCAACGCCGAGCAGCTATGAACAACTGGGTGTGCGCATCCAGAAGATCATCAACAGCCCCATCGCCCAGCGCAGCCGCGCCGCCCTGATCTTCCGCCTGGACCACGAGTCGCCGGACGATTGGGAAACCTTGCTCGAGGAAATCGCCGAGAACGACAACGTCACCCTCGCCCACCGCGACGATGGCGGCGTGCAGATTTTCTGGACGGTGCCGAAGGAAGACTGATCGCGCATGAGAGTTTCGCTTTTCGCCGCGACCTGCCTGTTGCTTGCCACCCCGTTTGCCCATGCCGATGCACCGCGCACCTTCCAGGAGGCCAAGAAGGTCGCCTGGAAGCTGTACGCGCCGCAATCGACGGAGTTTTACTGCGGCTGCAAGTACAAGGGCAACAAGGTCGACCTGGCCTCCTGCGGCTATGCACCGCGCAAGAATGCCCAGCGCGCCTCGCGCATCGAATGGGAACACATCGTGCCGGCCTGGCAGATCGGCCATCAGCGCCAATGCTGGCAAGAAGGCGGGCGCAAGCTTTGCTCGCGCCGCGACGATGTCTACAAGCGTGCCGAAGCCGACCTGCACAACCTGGTGCCGAGCATCGGCGAGGTCAACGGCGACCGTAGCAATTTCAGTTTCGGCTGGCTGCCCCAGCAGCAGGGCCAGTATGGCCTCTGCCTGACCCAGGTCGACTTCAAGGCCAAGAAGGTCATGCCGCGCCCCTCGATCCGCGGCATGATCGCGCGCACCTATTTCTACATGAGCAAGCAATACAACCTGCGCTTGTCGAAACAGGACCGGCAACTGTTCGAGGCCTGGAACAAGACCTACCCGCCACAGGCTTGGGAACGCCAGCGCAACCAGCAGGTGGCCTGCGTGATGGGCCGCGGCAACGACTTTGTCGGGCCGGTGAACCTCAAGGCCTGCGGCTGAGGTTCAGGGCGATGGGTTCAGGGCAGTGTCTGCAGGTAGGCGCTGGCTTCGCGGTAGCGGGCCAGGCGCGCCAGGTCGGCAGGGCCGGGGCAGGCGATGCGCGAGAGGTCGCTGTTGTCTGCAAGGTCTGCCAGCTTCACGGTGCGGGCCAGCGGGTCGACGCCCAGGCGCACCACGAAATCCTCGTAGCTCTCGCCCTGGCGCCGGCTCAGGGCCAGCAAGGCGGCGAGAATCTTCAGCGCGAAGCCCTCGCGCGCAAGGTCGGACAGAGTTAGCGAAGTGTCTTCGATGACATCGTGCAGCACGGCGACGATGCGTTGCTCGGGCGTGGACACCCGCATCATCACCCGCAAGGGGTGGAGGATATACGCCGCCCCACCCTTGTCGTATTGCCCTTCATGCGCTCTGGCGGCCACAACGATGGCCCGCTCCAGTGTAGACATGAGCCCCTCCCCGTTCAGCCATCTCCCAAGGCAAGCATAGCCGGCCTGGAAGGCAGATGACAGGGCGCCTGCGCCGGGCTTTTGGCGTCAGCGTTGGGCGCCGTGCTGGATCACCACCGAGTCGGTTCCGAGCTTGGCCATGACCTCGGCCTTGCGCGCCTCGGCCTCTTCACGGCTCGGGAACGGCCCCATCAGCACCACCGGCTTGCCTTCACGGTATTCGACCGAAGATGGGATGCCCTTCTCGATCAGGCGCGCGGTCATGTCGCTCAGTGCGCCCATGTTCGCACCCTGGATCACTTCCACGTCCCAGCCTTCTGGTGCCGGCTGGTCGGCCAGGGCTTCGGCGCGGCGCTGCAGGTCGGCGCCGCCGCACATCTCGCGGATGCGCAGGTTGTTGCCGGTGTCGTCGACGATGATCTGGTACTGGCCATCGGCACCCTTGATGGCCACGTAGCTGCGGTAGGCTTCGTACTGCCCGGCATCGTCCTTGCCGCGCACCTGGCCGCAGATGGTGCCCTTGGTGTCGATTCGCACGTTGCCGAACTTGGCGGTCTTGGGGTTGTTCAGGTGCTCGGCGACCTGCTTGTGCACGCCTTCCACCTCGTTTTCACAGCCCGCCAGGGCCAGCACTGCCATTACCACTGCCAGTTTGCGCACGCGTGTACCTCCAGATTCGAAGGCGCGGATTCTAGCATGGCGACCCCTGGCCCGGACCGCGACCATACGTTACACCTTGCAACAGAGCTTTTTCGCGCGCATGCAAAAAGGGCGACCCTTACGGATCGCCCCTTCTGATGTTTGGTAGGCACAATTGGACTCGAACCAACGACCCCCACCATGTCAAGGTGGTGCTCTAACCAACTGAGCTATGTGCCTGTCGTGTGGGGCGCATATTAGACATCAGATGCGCACCTGTAAAGCGTTTTTTTCAAAAAAATCAAAAACTTTCAGAGCCCGGGCAACACCGTTGCAAACACCCGCAAGCAGCCCTGGAATGCAAAAAGGGCGACCCTTGCGGATCGCCCCTTCTGATGTTTGGTAGGCACAATTGGACTCGAACCAACGACCCCCACCATGTCAAGGTGGTGCTCTAACCAACTGAGCTATGTGCCTGTCGTGTGGTGCGCATTCTACGCATTCCTAAAACCGTGTCAACACTTTTTTTCGCGCTAACTCACTGAATCTTAAACTCTTTATAAGGAAGCGACGGCACGCACCAGTAAAGGATTTTTAACGGGACGACTAGCGGGTGTTTATTATTATTGATAGCATCGGTACATTCGTTAAAAATATAAAACACGAGGTTTCTCGAGCATGGCCAATACCCCCTACCCCCAGTCCTACTACGCCGCCTCGGCTAACCCGGTGCCGCCACGTCCGGCGCTGCAGGGTGAGGTGGAAACCGATGTGTGCATCATCGGCGCCGGCTACACCGGCCTGTCCAGCGCACTGTTCCTGCTGGAAAACGGCTTCAAGGTCAGCATCGTCGAAGCGGCCAAGGTCGGTTTCGGCGCGTCGGGCCGCAACGGCGGCCAGATCGTCAACAGCTACAGCCGCGACATCGACGTCATCGAACGTACCGTCGGCCCCAAGCAGGCTCAACTGCTGGGCCACATGGCCTTCGAAGGCGGCCGCATCATCCGTGAGCGCGTGGCCAAGTACAACATCCAGTGCGACCTGAAGGACGGCGGCGTGTTCGCGGCGCTGACCAGCAAGCAGATGGGCCACCTGGAATCGCAGAAACGCCTGTGGGAACGCTTCGGCCACAACCAGCTGGAGCTGATGGACCAGAAGCGCATCCGCGAAGTGGTTGCCTGCGACAGCTACATCGGCGGCATGCTGGACATGAGCGGCGGCCACATCCACCCACTGAACCTGGCCCTGGGCGAAGCTGCCGCGGTCGAGTCGCTGGGCGGCATCATCTATGAGCAGACCCCGGCCGTGCGCATCGAGCGTGGCGCCAACCCGGTCGTGCACACCCCGCAGGGCAAGGTGCGCGCCAAGTTCATCATCGTCGCCGGCAACGCCTACCTGGGCAACCTGGTGCCGGAACTGGCCGCCAAGTCGATGCCATGCGGCACCCAGGTGATCACCACCGAGCCGCTGGGCGAGGAACTGGCCCGCACCCTGCTGCCGCAGGACTACTGCGTGGAAGACTGCAACTACCTGCTCGACTACTACCGCCTGACCAGCGACAAGCGCCTGATCTTCGGCGGCGGCGTGGTGTACGGTGCGCGTGACCCGGCCAACATCGAAGCGATCATTCGTCCGAAGATGCTCAAGGCCTTCCCGCAGCTGAAGAACGTCAAGATCGACTACGCCTGGACCGGCAACTTCCTGCTGACCCTGTCGCGCCTGCCGCAAGTAGGCCGTATCGGCGACAACATCTACTACTCGCAGGGTTGCTCGGGCCACGGCGTGACCTACACCCACCTGGCGGGCAAGGTGCTGGCCGAGGCACTGCGCGGCCAGGCCGAGCGTTTCGACGCCTTCGCCGGCCTGCCGCACTACCCGTTCCCGGGTGGCCAGATGCTGCGCGTACCGTTCAGCGCCATCGGTGCCTGGTACTACAGCCTGCGTGACCGTCTGGGCTTCTGATTCTGCAGGTCAGGCCCTATCGCGGATGAATCCGCTCCTACGGGGGGCGGATTCATCTGCGAGGGGCCAACGCTATTTCCCCAGGCTGTTCACCGCCTGCTTCGCCGCGATTTCCTGGCCGGCCTTGGCCAGTTCGTCGGCAGCCTGCAGCCAGCGCTGGCGGTCCACCTGGGCCGGCAGTTGCCGCGGCGGCTGCACCAGCACCGCCCAACTCCCCTCCTTCGCCCAGGCCGAGGCGAAATCGTCGAACGCCATCAGCTGCCGTCGATTCATGCCTGAGCGCAGCAGCACCCGCTTCTTGTAGCGGTCATAGCCGATCAGCAGCGCATAGCGCGGCTCGCTCCACCACGCCGAACCTTCCTGGTAGCGCAGCAGCACCGGGTTACCCGCAGCCACCTGTTCCAGCAATGCATCGACGCGCTGCTCGAGCGGATACACCACCATGCCGTATTCGCGCGCCACGCGAGGTATGCCGGTGCCCAGCGAATCGGCGCCCTGGGGCAGGTTCAAGGGCTTGTCCAACAGCCCGGGGGTGATCGGCGCGCCCTGCTGCGAGAGCAATGCGGCCAGGGCCATGGCGCCGCTGTGGTTGGCGTTGCCGCGATAGAACGGCACGCTGCTGATCTCGACCCGTTGCGGCAAGCCTTTGAGGGCGGCCGGCGGGGTGCTGGCGCAACCGGCCAGGCTCGCGGCCACCAGGCATGCCAGCAACAGTCGACGTGGGCCATTGCCCCACGGCTTGAAGGAATCGTGCTCCATGAACGCTCGCTTGTTCCGATGCCAGGCAGGCGGCGCCCGGCTCTGGCCGACGATCATAGGGCTCCGCGCGGCGCGGGTATAGCCCGTTGCGGGCGGCAAGGCCACTGGACCAAAGCACCAGACGTAAGGTCAATGGAACGTCACGGTCGGCGAGCTAGACTAAAGCTGTGTCTGGAGGGCGAGCCATGCCTGGCCCGAGAGAAGGAGGCACACATGAGCCTGACAATGGCAATTCTCATGCTGGTGGGTATGTGGCTTAGCGTCGCTGCCGCCATGTTATGGGGTGTACTGCGCATCGTGCGACGTCATTCACAGCATCACCACCTGCCACCGCAGGTCGCAAGCAAACCACAACCTGTTCGCCGCGCTCGGCGCCATGCTGGGGTGCACTGAACCCCTCTGAATCTGCTTCAACCCCTTCGCGGGACAAGCCCGCTCCCACAAAAAAGCCCCCCACTGCGTTTGAATTCAGTGGGGAGCTTTTTTGTGGGAGCGGGCTTGTCCCGCGAAGGGGGCGCAAGGCGCCCCCTGTATCACATCAGCCTTCAGCCGCCTCACGCTTGAGCCGTGCCCGTCGCGCCAGGATGTTGAGGATCTCGATCACCGTCGAGAAGGCCATCGCGGCATACACATAACCCTTCGGCACATGGGCACCGAAACCTTCGGCGATCAGGGTCATGCCGATCATGATCAGGAAGCCCAGGGCCAGCATCACCACGGTCGGGTTGTCGTTGATGAAGTTGGCCAGCGGGTCGGCGGCCACCATCATCACGATCACGGCGGTGATCACGGCGATGATCATGATCGGCAGGTGCTCGGTCATGCCCACGGCGGTGATGATGCTGTCGACCGAGAACACGATGTCCAGCAGCAGGATCTGGAAGATCGCCGCGGCAAAGCCCAGGGTGACCGTGGACGAGACCTTGGCCTCTTCCTTGGCGCCATGCGGGTCGACGTTCTCGTGGATTTCCTTGGTGGCTTTCCACAGCAGGAACAGGCCACCGGCGATCAGGATCACGTCCTTCCAGGAGAAGGCGTTGCCGAACACCTCGAACACCGGGTCGGTCAACTGCACGATCCAGGCCACCGTGCTGAGCAGGGCCAGGCGCATGATCAGGGCCATGCTGATACCGATGCGCCGCGCCTTGGAGCGGTACTCCAGCGGCAGCTTGTTGGTCAGGATCGAGATGAAGATCAGGTTATCGATACCCAGTACCACTTCCATGGCCACCAGCGTGGCCAGGGCAACCCAGGCGGTGGGGCTTGCGGCGAGTTCCAGCAAATATTCCATGTTTCAATCCTGCTAACGGTTCTGGGTCAGATGTCCTGGGTCTTGCCTTGCTTGTCTTGCGGCTCGGCTTGCTCGGGCTTCTGCCCTTCGCTGCCGATGGCGTCGCTCAGGGCTTCCTGGGCCGCCTTGTTGGTGTCATCGATGGCCTGCTTGGCCGACTTGGCCGCCTGGTCGAGCATCTGCTGGGCCGATTTCTCGGCCTGGTCGCAGCCCGCCACGCTCAGTAGGGCCAAGGCTAGCACCAGTGGTGTGCCGATGGATTTGAGTTGCAACATGAAGCCCTCGCTTGTCGATGTCCCTGCGGCGCGCGACGCGCCTGATGGGGTGGCATTCTAGTTTTCCTGACACATCCGGAAAATTCGTATTTTCAGCGTATATACTTCGGTTTTTACGAATCGGGACTGCCATGCTCAATTACCGTCAGCTCCATTACTTCTGGGCGGTGGCCAAGACCGGCAGCATCGCCCGGGCCAGCGAGCAGCTGAACCTGACCCCGCAGACCATCAGCGGGCAGATCAGCCTGTTCGAGCAGACCTACGGCCTGGAGCTGTTCCAGCGCGTCGGCCGGCAGCTGGAGCTGACCGAAACCGGCCGCCAGGCGCTGGTCTATGCCGAGCAGATGTTCCAGCTCGGCGGCGAGCTGGAGGCCATGCTGCGCGCCGGCCCGCAGGAGCAGATACTGTTTCGCGTCGGGGTTGCCGACGTGGTGCCCAAGTCGATCGTCTACCGCCTGCTGGCGCCGACCATGGAGCTGGACGATGTGCTGCGCATCAACTGCCGCGAAGACAAGCTCGAACGCCTGCTGGCAGACCTGGCGATCCAGCGCCTGGACCTGGTGATTTCCGACAGCCCAATGCCCAGCCACCTGGATATCAAGGGCTACAGCCAGAAACTCGGCGAGTGCGGCCTGAGCTTCTTTGCCACCCCTGCGCTGGCCCGGCGCCATGCCGGCCCCTTCCCCGCCTGCCTGCAGGATGCACCGCTGCTGATTCCGGGGCAGGAAACCGTGCTGCGCAGCCGCCTGTTGCGCTGGCTGGGCGAGCAGCAGGTGCAGCCGCGGATCATCGGCGAGTTCGACGACAGCGCCTTGATGCAGGCCTTCGGCCAGTCCGGCAGCGGCATCTTCGTGGCGCCGAGCGTGATTGCCGAGGAAGTGTGCCGGCAGTATGGGGTCGAGCTGGTGGGGCAGACCGATGCGGTGCTGGAGTCGTTCTATGCCATTTCGGTGGAACGCAAGGTCAAGCACCCGGGGATCGTGGCCATCACCGAGGGGGCGCGCCGAGAACTCTTTCATTGGTGAGGGTCGTGAGCCTTTCGCAGACATTGCTTGCACATGGGTCAGAACTTGCCGACTAAGGTCTATGGTAAAGTCGCGCCCTTTCACGATATCGAGACAGCGCTGCACATGACCCCTGTTTTCCGCCTCCTCAACCGTACCAGCCTGGTGACCCAGATCGTCATCGGCCTGGTTGCCGGCATCGCCCTAGCCCTGCTGGCGCCGGCCATCGCCCGTGACCTGGGCTTCCTTGGCAAGGTGTTCGTCAGCGCCCTGAAGGCGGTCGCGCCGGTGCTGGTGTTCATCCTGGTGATGGCGTCGATCGCCAACCACCGCCACGGCCAGGAAACCCACATCCGCCCGATCCTCTGGCTGTACCTGCTGGGCACCTTTGCCGCAGCGGTGGTGGCCGTGGTCGCCAGCATGCTGTTCCCCTCGCACCTGGCCCTGAGCACCAGCGACGCGGCCCTGAGCGCGCCGGGTGGCATCACCGAAGTGATGCAGAACCTGCTGCTGAGCGCCGTGGACAACCCGGTCAATGCCTTGCTCAACGCCAACTTCATCGGCGTGCTGACCTGGGCCATCGGCCTGGGCGTGGCGCTGCGCCATGCCGGCGACACCACCCGCACCGTGGTCGAGGACCTGTCCAACGGCGTGACCCTGATCGTGCGCGTGGTGATCCGCTTCGCGCCGCTGGGCATCTTCGGCCTGGTCAGCTCCACCCTCGCCCAGTCGGGCCTGAGCGCCCTGCTCGGCTACCTGCACCTGCTGGCCGTGCTGATCGGCTGCATGCTGTTCGTGGCGCTGGTGATGAACCCGCTGATCGTGTTCTGGAAGATTCGCCGCAACCCCTATCCGCTGACCCTGCTGTGCCTGCGCGAAAGCGGTATCACCGCCTTCTTCACCCGCAGCTCGGCTGCCAACATCCCGGTCAACCTGGCGCTGTCCGAACGCCTGGGGCTTCATGAAGACACCTACTCGGTGTCCATCCCGCTGGGTGCGACCATCAACATGGCCGGCGCTGCGATCACCATTACCGTGCTGACCCTGGCGGCAGTACACACCCTGGGCATTGCCGTCGACCTGCCGACTGCCGTGCTGCTGAGCGTGGTCGCGGCAGTTTGCGCGTGCGGGGCGTCGGGTGTGGCCGGGGGGTCGCTGTTGTTGATTCCGCTGGCGTGCAGCCTGTTCGGTATTCCCAGCGAGATCGCCATGCAGGTGGTGGCGGTGGGCTTCATCATCGGCGTGCTGCAGGATTCGGCGGAAACGGCGTTGAATTCTTCGACCGATGTATTGTTTACCGCTGCTGCTTGCCAGGCGGAGGAACGGCGCGGAGCCTGAAACTGCGGGGGCCGCTTTGCGGCCCTTTCGCGGGGCAAGCCCGCTCCCACAGGTTCATCGCTGCCCTGGGGTTGTGGGGTGCCTGTGGCAGCGGGCTTGCCCCGCGAAAAGGCCAGTGATTGCTTAAGCCAGGCGCTTTACCTACGCTAGTGGCCTTTTCCTCGCAATGAGACAGGGCCATGTCAGAACACGAAACCGCCGGCGAAGGCCGTTTCAGCAGCACCGAGATCCGAATTCTCGGTGCACTGATCGAAAAACAGGCCACCAGCCCGGAAAGCTACCCGCTGACCCTCAACGCCCTGGTCCTGGCCTGCAACCAGAAAACCAGCCGTGAACCGGTCATGAACCTCAGCCAAGGCCAGGTCGGCCAAGCCTTGCGCACCCTCGAAGGCCAGCAGATGACCCGCCTGCAGATGGGCAGCCGCGCCGACCGCTGGGAGCAGCGGGTGGACAAGGCGCTGGAGCTGGTGCCGGCACAGCTGGTGCTGATGGGCCTGATGTTCCTGCGTGGCCCGCAAACCCTCAACGAGCTGCTGACCCGCAGCAACCGCCTGCACGACTTCGACGACACCGAGCAGATCCAGCACCAGCTGGAGCGCCTGATCTCGCGAAACCTGGCCCTGCACCTGCCGCGCCAGGCCGGCCAGCGCGAGGACCGCTACACCCATGCGCTGGGCGACCCGGCGGAAATCGAGGCGATTCTCGCCGCCCGCCAGCAGGAAGGTGGCGCGCGCAATAGCGGCAGTGGTGTGTCAGAAGAGCGCTTCGAAGCGCTGGAGGCCCGCATTGCAGCGCTGGAGGCGCGCCTGGCCGAGCTCGAAGGCTGAGCCGTCAGAGCTCAGGTTCGGGGAAGTTGCGACAACTCTTGCGTTCGGCCAGCTCCCGGTCACTGGGGCGCTGGTCGACGAACACGGTACGGCCGTCGGCGTAGATTTCCAGGTAGCCCCAGTGCAGGTCCTGCTCTTTCTGCCCGGGCTGGGGTGGCACTAGCCACCAGGGTTCGCGGCTGATCAGGGTCATGGGTGAGATTCCTGAAGGGGTCTGCAGTCATCATAGACACCCGCCGCCTGTCATGGCCCTATCGCCGGCAAGCCGGCTCCCACAGGTACCCCACTGCTTTCAAATGCAGCGGTGTGCCTGTGGGAGCCGGCTTGCCGGCGATGAGGCCGGTGCAGGCTTACGCCGGCGCCGAAGTGCGAATCAGGTGATCGAACGCCGCCAGCGATGCCTTGGCACCCTCGCCCACGGCGATGACGATCTGCTTGTACGGCACCGTGGTCACGTCACCCGCGGCAAACACGCCGGGGATGTTGGTCGCGCCCTTGGCATCGACGATGATCTCGCCACGCGGCGACAGCTCGACCGTGCCCTTGAGCCAATCGGTGTTCGGCAGCAGGCCGATCTGCACGAAGATGCCTTCCAGCGCCAGGTCATGCACTTCATCTGTGCTGCGGTCCTTGTAGCGCAAGCCCGTCACCTTCTCGCCATTGCCCAGCACCTCGGTGGTCAGGGCGCAGGTGATGACCTTGACGTTGGGCAGGCTGTGCAGCTTGCGCTGCAACACCGCATCGGCGCGCAACTGGCTGTCGAACTCGATCAACGTCACCTGGGCGACGATACCGGCCAGGTCGATGGCCGCTTCCACGCCGGAGTTGCCGCCGCCGATCACCGCCACGCGCTTGCCCTTGAACAGCGGGCCGTCGCAGTGCGGGCAGTAGGCCACGCCACGGGCGCGGTACTCCTGCTCGCCGGGCACGTTCATTTCGCGCCAGCGGGCGCCTGTGGCCAGGATCACGGTCTTGGCCTTGAGCGAGGCACCACTGGCCAGGCGCACTTCGTGCAGGCCGCCGTCGGTGGCCGGGATCAGCGCTTCGCCGCGCTGCAGGTTCATGATGTCGACGTCGTACTGCTTGACGTGCTCTTCCAGCGCCGTGGCCAGTTTCGGCCCTTCGGTTTCCTGCACCGAGATGAAGTTCTCGATGGCCAGGGTGTCGAGCACCTGGCCGCCGAAACGCTCGGCGGCAACGCCGGTGCGGATGCCTTTGCGCGCTGCGTAGATGGCGGCCGTAGCGCCTGCCGGGCCACCGCCGACCACCAGCACGTCGAAGGCGTCCTTGGCGTTGATCTTCTCGGCCTGGCGGCTACCGGCATTGGTGTCGATCTTGCCGAGAATCTCTTCCAGGCCCATGCGGCCCTGGCCGAACAGTTCGCCGTTCAGGTAGATGCTTGGCACCGCCATGATCTTGCGTGCGTCGACTTCGTCCTGGAACAGCGCGCCGTCGATGGCCACGTGGCGCACGTTGGGGTTGAGCACCGCCATCAGGTTCAGCGCCTGGACCACGTCCGGGCAGTTCTGGCACGACAGCGAGAAGTAGGTTTCGAAGGTGAACTCGCCTTCCAGTGCCTGGATCTGTTCGATGACCTCGCGGCTGGCCTTGGAGGGGTGGCCGCCGACTTGCAGCAGCGCCAGCACCAGCGAGGTGAATTCGTGGCCCATGGGGATGCCGGCAAAACGCAGGGAAATGTCCGCCCCCGGGCGATTGAGCGAGAACGATGGACGGCGGGCGTCTTCACCATCCGCGCGCAGGGTAATGAGGTTCGACAGGCCAGCGATCTCCACCAGCAGGTCGTGCAATTCGCGGGACTTCGCGCCGTCGTCGAGGGAAGCAACGATCTCGATCGGCTGGGTGACCCGCTCCAGGTAGGTTTTCAGTTGCGATTTAAGCGTGGCGTCCAACATACGGGCGATTCCTTTTTTCAATCTTCACAAACAAAAACGCCCAGGCACTAGCGCCCAGGCGTTTGACGGGGCGATGAAAGCTTCAGCTTTGGCGGCTGCTCACCGCCCGCGACTGGCTCACGGTCTTAGATCTTGCCGACCAGGTCCAGCGATGGCGCCAGGGTGGCTTCGCCTTCTTTCCACTTGGCTGGGCACACTTCACCTGGGTGGGCGGCCACGTACTGGGCAGCCTTGACCTTGCGCAGCAGCTCGCTGGCGTCACGGCCTACACCGCCGTCGTTGATTTCGACGATCTTGATCTGGCCTTCCGGGTTGATCACGAAGGTACCGCGATCGGCCAGGCCGGCTTCTTCGATCAGCACGTCGAAGTTGCGCGAGATGACGTGGGTCGGGTCACCGATCAGCGGGTACTTGATTTTGCCGATGGTGTCCGAGGTGTCGTGCCAGGCTTTGTGGGTGAAATGGGTGTCGGTGGACACACCGTAGATTTCCACGCCCAGCTTCTGGAATTCGGCGTAGTTGTCGGCGAGGTCACCCAGTTCGGTCGGGCAGACGAAGGTGAAGTCGGCCGGGTAGAAGAACACGACGGACCACTTGCCCTTCAGGTCGGCTTCGCTTACCTGAACGAATTCGCCGTTGTGGAAGGCGGTGGCGTTGAACGGTTTGACCTGGCTGTTGATGATAGGCATGAGAGACGCTCCTTCATGGGGTTGAAATCAGTTGACGGAGAGAATCCTAACCGCTGGTCCCGATAAAGGCTCATTGGCAAAGCTCATGCTTGCGATTGGTTTTGGCTATAAGCGAGGTTTATTAATAGAAGGGATTGCGCTGAGCAAAGGGTTGCGGGCAAAACTGCAGGCCCCATCGCTGGCAAGCCAGCGCCCACAGGCACAGCGCAGGCTTTGAGAACTGCGCTGTAGCTGTGATGGGGCCAGAGGGGCTTAGCGAGTGACGGTGCGCATGGTGACGAACTCTTCGGCGGCCGTTGGATGCACGCCAATGGTTTCGTCGAATTGCTGCTTGGTCGCGCCGGCCTTCAGGGCAATGCCCAGGCCTTGGATGATCTCGCCGGCATCCGGCCCGACCATGTGGCAGCCCAGCACCTTGTCGGTCTCGGCATCCACCACCAGCTTCATCAGGGTCTTTTCCTGGATGTCGGTGAGGGTCAGCTTCATGGCGCGGAAACGGCTCTCGAAGACCTGCACCTTGTGCCCGGCCTGCAGCGCCTGCTCTTCGGTCAAGCCCACGGTACCGATCGGTGGCTGGCTGAACACCGCGGTCGGGATGTTCTGGTAGTCCACCGGGCGGTACTGCTCGGGCTTGAACAACCGGCGTGCCACGGCCATGCCTTCGGCCAGGGCCACCGGGGTGAGCTGCACGCGGCCGATCACATCGCCGATGGCCAGGATCGACGGCGCGGTGGTCTGGTACTGCTCGTCCACGCGGATGAAACCGCGCTCGTCCAGCTCCACCCCAGTGTTTTCCAGGCCCAGGTTGTCGAGCATCGGACGCCGGCCGGTGGCATAGAACACACAGTCGGCCAGCAACTCGCGGCCATCCTTGAGGGTGGCCTTGAGGCTGCCGTCCTCGAGCTTGTCGATACACTGGATGTCGGCGTTGAACTGCAGGTCCAGGCCGCGCTTTTCCAGCTCTTCCTTCAGGTGGGTACGCACCGAGCCGTCGAAACCACGCAGGAACAGGTCGCCGCGATAGAGCAAGGTGGTCGCCGCGCCCAGGCCCTGGAAGATGCCGGCGAACTCCACCGCGATGTAGCCACCGCCCACCACCAGCACGCGGCGCGGCAGCGCCTTGAGGTAGAAGGCCTCATTGGAGGTGATGGCCAGCTCCTTGCCCGGGATGTCCGGCACCTGCGGCCAGCCGCCGGTAGCGATGAGGATGTGCTCGGCGCTATAGCGCTGGCCATCCACTTCCACTTCGTTGGGCCCGGTGATACGCGCGTGGCCTTGCAGCAGGGTCACGCCGCTGTTGACCAGCAGGTTGCGATAGATGCCATTGAGGCGCTCGATCTCGCGGTTCTTGTTGGCAATCAGCGTGCCCCAGTCGAAATGCCCTTCTTCCAGGGTCCAGCCGAAGCCTGCGGCCTGCTCCAGCTCATCGGCGACGTGGGCGCCATACACCAGCAGCTTTTTCGGCACGCAGCCGACGTTGACGCAGGTACCGCCCAGGTAGCGGCTTTCGGCCACTGCCACCTTGGCACCGAAGCCCGCGGCGAAACGCGCCGCACGTACACCGCCGGAACCGGCACCAATCACGAACAGATCAAAATCGTAGGCCATGTATTCAGTCTCCTTGGCTGGCGCCCAGCATACCGCCGTTGGCAGCCGCAAACAAAAAAGCCACCCCGAAGGGTGGCTTTATCGACCTGGCGTGGCGAATCAGTATGCCTTGCCGGTCTTGTAGTAGTTCTCGAAGCAGAAGTTGGTGGCGTCGATGTAGCCCTCGGCACCGCCGCAATCGAAACGCTGGCCCTTGAACTTGTAGGCGATCACGCAGCCGTTCTGCGCCTGCTGCATCAGCGCGTCGGTGATCTGGATCTCGCCGCCTTTGCCCGGCGGGGTGTTCTTGATGATGTCGAAGATATCCGGGGTCAGGATGTAGCGGCCGATGATCGCCAGGTTCGACGGGGCGTCTTCCGGCGCCGGCTTCTCGACCATGTTGGTCACGCGGAAGATGTCTTCGCGGATCATGTCGCCGGCGATGACGCCGTACTTGTTGGTTTCCTGCGGGTCGACTTCCTGGATGGCGATGATCGAGCAGCGGAACTGGTTGTACAGCTTGACCATCTGGGTCAGTACGCCGTCGCCTTCCGGGTTCACGCACAGGTCGTCAGCCAGCACCACGGCGAACGGTTCGTCGCCGATCAGCGGGCGGCCGGTCAGGATGGCGTGGCCCAGGCCTTTCATTTCGGTCTGGCGGGTGTAGGAGAACGAGCACTCGTTGAGCAGGCGACGGATACCGACCAGGTATTTTTCCTTGTCGGTGCCCTTGATCTGGTTTTCCAGCTCGTAGCTGATGTCGAAGTGGTCTTCCAGGGCGCGCTTGCCGCGGCCGGTGACGATGGAGATCTCGTTCAGGCCGGCGTCCAGCGCCTCTTCAACGCCATACTGGATCAGTGGCTTGTTGACCACCGGCAGCATTTCCTTGGGCATGGCTTTGGTAGCAGGCAGGAAGCGGGTGCCGTAACCGGCTGCCGGGAACAAGCATTTCTTGATCATAAACGTCCTTAAACAAAGGCTGGGCCTGTGGAATTCGGCGCAGTCTAATCAGGCGGCAGTCACCTTACAATGCCCCCGCCCGTGGCTGACTGGTGCCAACATAGAGATAACCCAGTGTAGATAGTTCCGGCGGATCGTGAATATTGCCTTTGGCGATGACGACCGGCAGGCGCAACCCCCGCCTTGCAAGGGGCTGCGCCGCAATCCAGGCACCTGGCGCGGCCGCTCAACTACCGCTGCCGCGCCCGATCAGCACACCGTCGACCTGCTGGCCGTAGAGGTTGACCCCGTCGTTGGCGTGAAACTTCAGCCGAGTCTTTTCGATCGAGCCTTCCACCAGGCGCGGGTCCTGCGGCCGCTCATGGCGGTTGACCCAAGCGGCTACGTCCCAGGCCTGCTGGTCGCTCAGGCTGCCGGGCTTGCCCAGGGGCATGTTGTACTTGATGAACGACGCCGCCGTGTTGATCCGGTGCATCCCGGCACCCCAGTTGTAGGAATCCTTGCCCCACAGCGGTGGCATCACATAGTCACCGGCCACTTTCTGGCCTTCGCCATTGTCGCCGTGGCAGATCGCGCATTGCGCCTGGTAGACCGCCTCGCCGCGCTTGAAGTCGTAGCCACCCTTGGGCTGCGGCACATCGGGGTAGCCGCGCCCGGCGATTTCCACGCCGGTAGGCGCCTTGGTCGACAGCCAGTAGGCATACACCGACAACGCCGTCATCTGCGGGCTGTCGGCAGCCGGCGGCTTGCCGTTCATGCTGAACTGGAAGCAGCCCTGGATGCGCTCGGCGTAGGTGTTGACCTTGTCGTTTTTCTTGCGATACGCCGGGTACATCGGGTACGCGCCCCACATCGGCGCGGAATGGGCCAGGCGGCCCTGGTCGAGGTGGCAGTTGCTGCAATTGAGGCCGTTGCCGACCGCCTCGGGCATCAGCCGGCGGGTGTCGACGAACAGCGCATGGCCTTCGCGCACCATCTTGCCGAAGGCGTTGTCCGGCAGCTCGCTCTCGGCCGGCGGCGCGAACTGCGCCGAGGCCTCGGCACCGGGCACCTGCAGCTGGGACTGGTCTTCCATGGCGATGGGCGCGGCCACGGCATGGCCCATGGCGGCGAGCAACAGGGTGGGCATCAGTGCTCTCATGGCTTGGCCTCCGGGCTGACGGGGTTGGCAAAGTACTCGGCGATCGCCTTGACCTCGGCATCGGTCATGGCCTTGGCCACGCCGACCATGAGCTGGTTGGGGTCGTTGCTGCGGCTGCCGTCGCGCCAGCCGTTGAGCTGCGCCATCAGGTAAGGCGCAGGTTGCCCGGCCAGGGGCGGAAAGTGCTCGCCGACGCCGCTGCCGCCTGGGCCGTGGCATTGCACGCAACCGGGTATCTGCCGGCTCCAGTCGCCGTAGAGGGCCAGGCGTGCGGTGGGGTTGTCGGCTATCTGCTGGCGGCGCTGGTCCGGCGCGGGGTCGCTGGGCAGGCTGGCGAGGTAGCTGCTGACGGCAGTGATTTCATCGTCGGTCAGGGCCTTTGCCAGCGGCTCCATCACCGGCTGCTTGCGCGTGCCGTTGCGCCAGTCATGCAATTGCTTGCTGAGGTAGCCTGCGGGCAGGCCGGCCAGGCGGGGGAAGCCGGCAGCGGCGATGCCTTTGCCGTCCGGGCCGTGGCAGCTTGAGCAAGCCATGGCGGCGGGGTTGGCCCCGCCCTGGGTGAAGATCTTCTGGCCATCGGCGGCATGCGCCGCAGGCCAGGCCAGGATCAGCAGGCTGCCGATCACGACGCGACTCATCGGGGTCATCACGAAACTCCATTTCTTTTGTTATAAGCTTAAGCTTAAAAAACATAAGCAAATGGATACTAGCCCCGTAAGCGAATGTGCAACAGCGCTCGCTCAGGCCAAGGCCTTGCTAAGCGCGCATTACTTGCGCCAGGTCAATTGCCTGAAATGCATTTGGTCGCAGCCGTGCGCACGTCACCCAGGCGCAGCGGGAAGTTGTTCAGCCGCTCGTGCAGCTTGATGCTGCTGCCGCTGCCGCGCTTTTCGATATCCACCAGCGCCGCCGGCCCGCTGCCGGCCGAGAGCTTCTGCGGCACGATCAGGCGCAAGCCGTCATCACGCTTTTCTTCGACCAAGGGGTCGCGGCTGTCTGCCAGGTGCTGCTTGACGCAGTCGGCATATTCACGCGGCGTCTTGCCAGACATCACATCGAGGGTTTCGTGGGATTGCTCCAGCTCCGAAACACTGACACACCCTCCCAACGTCAAGGCCAACGCCGCTACCATCCACTTCATTTGTCGCACCTCTGCTGTCAAGAATTCGCTATGACAACGCCCAGGCGTTTTTGCTCCCCGCTTTGGCAGAATTATCCGCGCCCGCTTCAGCCGGTGCGCCAGCCTGTGGCGACATCGTGGTATCGTTCGCCTTTGCAGAACCAGACTTTGCGGAGCACCCCATGAAATTCGTACACCAGCGCGAGCACTTGAACGAGGACGACATCGTCGTCATCGAGTGTTCCCAGCGCTGCAACATCCGCCTGATGAACGACGCCAACTTCCGCAGCTTCAAGAATGGCGGCCGGCACACCTACCACGGTGGCCACTTCGAGCGTTTCCCGGCCAAGATCACCGTGCCCAGCACCGGCTTCTGGAACATCACCATCGACACCGTGACCACCCGCCCGATCTCGGTAACGCGCAAGCCAACCTTGACCCACAAGATCAAGATCATCCGTCGCTCGTCGTCGAAACTCAGATAAGACTGCCATGACCCAGAACATCAAGTACGTCATCAAATACAAGCTCGACGGCGAGCGCCGCTGGGATTTCGCCGTGATGCCCGACGCCTCGCACGAGCAGGCGCTCGATGCCCTGCGCAAGATCCACGGCGACGACGCCGAGAAGATCACCGACATCCAGGTCAGCAAGGCCCTGTAACCCACACACTGCGCGCAAGGAGACCCGCATGAGCAACTGGCCCGACCATCGTATTCTCGATCTTCTGGGCATCGAGTTGCCCATGCTCCAGGCGCCCATGGCCGGAGCCGGCGGCTCGGCCATGGCGATTGCCGTGGCCAACGCCGGCGGGCTTGGTGCCCTGCCCTGCGCCATGCTTACCGGCGAGCAGGTGCGCGGCGAAATTGCCGCCTTTCGCGCCGCCTGCCCGGGGCGGCCGCTGAACCTCAACTTCTTCTGCCACCAGCCCCCGGCGCCAGATGCCGAGCGCGCCGCGCAGTGGAAGCAGGCGCTCAAGCCTTACTACGAGGAAGTCGGCGCCGATTTCGAGGCGCCCACCCCGGTCTCCAACCGCGCCCCCTTCGATGAACAGAGCTGCCAACTGGTCGAGCAACTGCGCCCGGAAGTGGTGAGTTTTCACTTCGGCCTGCCGGCCCCTGCGCTGCTGCAGCGGGTCAAGGCGACAGGTGCCAAGGTGCTGTCCAGCGCCACCACCGTGCAAGAGGCCATCTGGCTCGAGGCCCACGGCTGTGATGCGATCATCGCCATGGGTTATGAAGCCGGCGGCCATCGCGGCATGTTCCTCAGCGACGACATCACCAGCCAGATCGGCACGTTCGCCCTGGTGCCGCAGATTGCCGATGCGGTGCGCCTGCCGGTGATTGCCGCAGGCGGCATCGGCGACCACCGCGGCCTGGTCGCGGCGCTGGCCCTGGGTGCCAGCGCCGTGCAGCTCGGCACCGCCTACCTGTTCTGCCCGGAAGCCAAGGTTTCTGCGGCCCATCGCCGCGCGCTGGGCAGCGCGCCCGCCAGCGACACGGCGCTGACCAACCTGTTCACCGGGCGCCCGGCACGCGGCATCAACAACCGCATCATGCGCGAGCTGGGGCCAATGAGTGCGCTGGCGCCGCGCTTCCCACTGGCCGGTGGCGCGCTGATGCCGCTGCGGGCGATCACCGACCCGCAAGGCAACAGCGATTTCAGCAACCTGTGGGCAGGCCAGGCGCTGCGCCTGGGCAAGGCGATGCCAGCCGAGCAACTGACCCGCGAGATCGCCGAACGCGCACTGGCGCAGCTCAATCGGTAAAGCGCGCGGAAGGCCACTGCCACCTGCAAATCCGCATGATTCAGCCCCTTCCCGACAAATGGCCTATCGCTATATAGTTCACGCCATAACGATAACCACCCCAAGGAGCTGTTCATGCGTATCCGCTTGCCTTACCTGGCCGTCACTGCCCTCGCCAGCCTGATTTCCTTCAACAGCGCCTGGGCCGACGAGGTGCAGGTCGCGGTCGCCGCGAACTTCACAGCGCCGATCCAGGCCATCGCCAAAGACTTCGAGAAAGACACCGGCCACAAGCTGGTCGCCGCCTACGGCGCCACCGGGCAGTTCTACGCCCAGATCAAGAACGGCGCGCCGTTCGAGGTGTTCCTGGCCGCCGACGACAGCACCCCGAAAAAGCTCGAAGAAGAAAAGGAAATCGTCCCAGGTTCGCGCTTCACCTACGCCATCGGCACCCTGGCGCTGTGGTCGGCCAAGGAAGGCTACGTGGACGCCAAGGGTGACGTGCTGAAGAAGAACGAATTCAAGCACCTGTCCATCGCCAACCCGAAAGCCGCGCCTTACGGCCTGGCCGCCACCCAGGTGCTGGACAAGCTGAAGCTGACCGAAGCCACCAAGGGCAAGATCGTCGAAGGCCAGAACATCACCCAGGCCTTCCAGTTCGTCTCCACCGGCAACGCCGAACTGGGCTTCGTCGCCCTGTCGCAGATCTACAAAGACGGCAAGGTCACCAGCGGTTCGGCCTGGATCGTGCCGGCCAACCTGCACGACCCAATCCGCCAGGACGCCGTGATCCTCAACAAAGGCAAGGACAGCGCTGCGGCCAAGGCCCTGGTCGAATACCTTAAAGGCCCGAAAGCCGCTGCGGTGATCAAGTCCTACGGTTATGAACTCTGATGCCACTTGACGCCAGTGACCTGGGCGCGATCTGGCTGACCCTTAAACTGGCCAGCCTGACCACCCTGATCCTGCTGGTCGTCGGCACGCCCATCGCCTGGTGGCTGGCGCGCACGCGCTCCTGGCTACGCGGGCCGGTGGGCGCGGTGGTGGCCTTGCCGCTGGTGCTGCCACCGACGGTGATCGGCTTCTACCTGCTGCTGGCCTTGGGCCCGCACGGCTGGATTGGCCAGGCCACCCAGGCCCTGGGCCTGGGCAGCGTGGTGTTCAGCTTCGCCGGCCTGGTGATCGGCTCGACGGTGTATTCCATGCCGTTCGTGGTGCAACCGCTGCAAAATGCCTTCACCGCCATTGGCCAGCGCCCACTGGAAGTGGCCGCGACGCTGCGCGCCAGCCCCTGGGACACTTTCGTCCATGTGGTGCTGCCGCTGGCCCGCCCCGGTTTCGTCACCGCCAGCATCCTCGGCTTTGCCCACACCGTGGGCGAGTTCGGCGTGGTGCTGATGATCGGCGGCAATATCCCTGACAAGACCCGCGTGGTTTCGGTGCAGATCTTCGATCACGTCGAGGCCATGGAGTATTCACAAGCCCACTGGCTGGCCGGTGCCATGCTGGTGTTCTCGTTCCTGGTGCTGCTCCTGCTGTATGCCGGGCGCCGCGGCAAGACCGGCTGGAGCTGAAATGAGCGGATCGATTGTGGCGCGCCTGCAACTGGCGCGCGACGACTTCACCCTGGATGTCGACCTGCAGCTGCCCGGTCGCGGCATCAGTGCACTGTTCGGCCACTCAGGCTCGGGCAAGACCTCGGTGCTGCGCTGCCTGGCCGGGCTGGAGCGCGCGGCCAAGGCCTATATCGAAGTCAATGGCGAGGTCTGGGAAGACAGTGCCCGCGGCTACTTCCAGGCGCCGCACCTGCGCCCAGTGGGCTACGTGTTCCAGGAAGCCAGCCTGTTCCCGCACCTGTCGGTGCGCGGCAACCTGGAGTTCGGCTGGCGCCGCATCGCCGCCAGCGAGCGCAAGGTCGGCCTCGACCAGGCCTGCCAACTGCTGGGCATCGGCCACCTGCTCGAACGTCGGCCGGCCACCTTGTCCGGCGGCGAGGCGCAGCGCGTGGGGATCGCCCGGGCGCTGCTCAGCAGCCCGCGCCTGCTGCTGATGGACGAGCCACTGGCTGCCCTCGACGGGCCACGCAAACGCGAGATCCTGCCTTACCTTGAGCGCCTGCACGACGAGCTGGACATCCCGCTGGTGTACGTCAGCCATGCCCAGGACGAAGTGGCGCGGCTGGCCGACCACCTGGTGCTGCTCGAGCAAGGCCGGGCCATGGCCAGCGGGCCGATCGGCGAAACCCTTGCCCGCCTCGACCTGTCGCTGGCCCAGGGCGAGGACGCCGGCGTGGTGATCGAGGGCATGGTGGTCGGCCACGACCCGCACTACGACCTGCTCGACTTGCGCCTGCCCGGCAGCATCGGGCCGCTGCTGCGCATCGCCCACCCGGCGCACAGCATGGGCAGCACGCTGCGGGTCAAGGTGCAGGCCCGCGACGTCAGCCTGGCGCTGATGGCCGACGGTACCTCGAGCATTCTCAACCGGCTGCCGGTGCGGGTGCGCGAAGCGTGCCCGGCAGACAACCCCGCCCATGTGCTGGTGAGCCTGGACGCCGGTGGCAACGCCTTGCTGGCGCGCATCACCCGCTACTCGGCCGACCAGCTCGGCCTGCACCCCGGCCAGGCCTTGTACGCGCAGATCAAGTCGGTGGCACTGTTGGGCTGAGCATCGGCGGCGCGGCTGTTGTCCATTGATCAGTGACCTGATCGAGGTGTGCCGACGATGCTCGACTGCAGCTTGCCGCCCAGCCTGCACTATGTTGACGACAGCCAGCCCGGCCTCAGCCGCAAGCTCTGGCGCGGACGCTTCATCTACCTGGATGCGCAAGGCCAGCGCATCCGCGACAGCCAGACCCTGGCGCGCATCGCGGCGCTGGTGATCCCGCCGGCCTATACCGATGTGTGGATCTGCGCCGACCCGCAGGGCCATCTGCAGGCCACCGGCCGCGATGCCCGCGGGCGCAAGCAGTACCGCTATCACACCCAGTGGCGCGAACTGCGCGACGAGCACAAGTACGGGCGCATGCTGGCCTTCGCCCAGGTACTGCCCAAGCTTCGTGCGCAGCTGGAACTGCACCTGGCCCGCCCAGGCCTGGACCGGGAAAAGGTCATGGCCCTGGTGGTCAGCCTGCTCGACCACACGCTGATCCGCATCGGCAACCAGCGCTACCTGCGCGACAACAAGTCCTACGGGCTGACCACCCTGCGCAACCGCCACGTCAAGGTCGAGGGCAGTACCATCCGTTTCCAGTTCCGCGGCAAGCGCGGCGTGGAACACGATGTGACCCTGCGTGACCGGCGCCTGGCGAACCTGCTCAAACGCTGCATGGAGCTGCCTGGGCAGGCGCTGTTCCAGTACCTGGACGAAGACGGCCAGCTCCATAGCGTGGGCTCCAGCGAGATCAACCAGTTCTTGCAGCAACTGACCGGCGCCGACTTCACCGCCAAGGACTACCGCACCTGGGCCGGCAGCAGCCTGGCGTTGAGCCTGCTCAGGCCGCTGGCCTGGGAGCCGGAAAGCGAGGCCAAGCGCCAGGTCAGCAGCATCGTCAAGCAGGTGGCCGCACGCCTGGGCAACACGCCGGCGGTGTGCCGGCGCTGCTACATCCACCCAGCGGTGCTGGAGCATTACGCCCTGGGGCGGCTGCCTAACTTGCCTGGCCGCCGAGTGCGCAAAGGGCTGGATCCGGAAGAAGTCGCGCTGCTGTTGTTTCTGCAGGCGCTGGAGGAATCGGCTGATGATTGAGCTGGGCTATCTGACCAATGATGCAGAGAAATTTCCCATACGCCTCGAACCCCCCTATCCTTGCCACCGAGCACCTTCGTCGACACACCAGTGGCGCACTGAATCGGCACCTGCGACTAAAGACACACGACAGTTTTTATATTTCGGGGAATTACTATCCGCCGAAAGCGTCTTTAATGAGAAGGAAGAGGGACAGGCTCCCACCGCCACGGCACTGGCCAGGCGGATTTCTATATCACCAAGGAGAACTACATGCTGATACTCACCCGTAAGGTTGGCGAAAGCATCGTCATCAACGATGACATCAAAGTCACCATTCTGGGCGTCAAAGGGATGCAGGTGAGGATTGGCATCGATGCACCAAAAGATGTTCAGGTGCACCGTGAGGAAATCTTCAAACGCATCCAGGCCGGCAACCCGGCACCGGAGAAGCACGACGACCAGCACTGACCTGCCGGCTACCTGACAGTCGCACGGACGCGCCTGCTCGCAACGCACCAGGGACCGGCCCGCTGGCCGAGCCTCAGGTGCCCAGCAACTCGCGCACCTTGGCGATCATCCTGTCCATGTCGAAGGGTTTGTCGAACACCGCGGCGAACAGTTCCGGGCGTCCTTGGCTGGCCTGGGCGCCGCTCATGAGGATCACGGGCAGGTCCGGCAGCACCAGCTCCTCGCGAATCGCCACCACCAATTCCTCTCCGTTGAGCACGGGCATCATGTAGTCGGTGATGACCAGCTCCACGCGCTTTTCCTTGAGCGCTTCCAGGGCTTTGCGTCCATTGCTCGCCTTCTCCACCAGAAAGCCTTCATCCTCCAGGGCGAAGCCCAGGATATCGGCAATCAGGTATTCGTCATCGACGATCAGGATGGTATTCATCTGCGGCCCCGTCACCCACCCCCTTGCGGCACCGGCGAACCCGAAAGCACCCCGCTGGCACCCTCGAATGCCTTGCGCAGGCTGATACCCTGCGGGCCGAAATGCAGCGCATGCAGCGCCGGGTCGTGGTGGCTGTCGCGTACCTTGAGGATCGACAACAGGCGCCGCAGCTGCGAGTCCAGCTCGACGAAGCGCATCAGCATGAGGTTGTCGACGATGCTCGACAGGTCCGGCGCGGGCGCGGTGATTTCCGAGCCGAAGATGTCGCGCATTTCCCAGGTGAGCATGACGCTGACATCCCGCGCCCGCAGCTCGCCGGTCAAGGCGCGGAAGAACGCGTTGAGCCGTGCCGGGTCGACTGCCAGGCGGCTGAAGGCGCCGAGGCTGTCGATCACCACGCGCTTGCTGCCCGCGGCTTCGACCTGCGCCAGCAGGTGCGCGCCGAGCTGGTCGAGCAAGCCTTCGGTGGTTGGCTGCCAGCACAGCTGCAAGGCGCCTTGGCGCTCCAGTGCGGCGAAGTCATAGCCCAGGGACGCCGCCTTCAGGCGCAGGCGGTCGGGGGTTTCGTAAAAGCCGAAATGCAGGCCCGGGGCTTCGGGAGTGGAGGCTCCCAGAAACGCCAGGCCCAATGAAGTCTTGCCGATCCCCGAGGGCCCCATCAACAAGCTGACCGAGCCTTTGGCCAGGCCGCCGCCGAGCATTTCATCGAGTGTCTCGATGCCCGTGGTCACCCGGCTCAAGCTGGCATTGCCCGGCTGGCTGGGGTGGCTGTACAAGGCCTCCAGGCGTGGGAACACGTGCATTCCCGCCTCGTCGATCAGGCATTCGTGGCGGCCGGACAACGCCCCGCTGCCGCGCGTCTTGCGCAGTTGCACGTGGCGCACGGCGCGGCTGCCGAGCAACTGCTCGCCCAGCTCGATCACCCCATCGACCATGGTGTGCTCGGGGCTGCCTTCGTCCAGCCGAGCGCTGGTCAGCAGCAGCACGGTACAACCGGCGAAGGCCGCATGGCCTTGCAGCTCGGAAACGAATTTCTTGGTGTCCAGCGACGTCTCCGCGCGCACCCGGGCGTTGAGCACGCCGTCGACGATCAGCAAGCTGGCCTGCTGCCGGCTTATCTCCTGGCGCAGCAACTTGACCACCGCATCCAGCCCCTCCTGCTCGAGGGTGTCGAAGGCGCTGACGAACTGGATCTGGTCGCCGACCATCGCCGGGTCGAAGAAATCCAGGGTCGCCAGGTACTGGAACAGCCGTTCGTGGGATTCACTGAGCAAGGTCGCCACCAGCACTCGCCCGCCTTGGCGCACGTGGCTGCAGGCCAGCTGGTTGGCAAGAATGGTCTTGCCCGCCCCTGGCGGCCCTTGAATGATGTAAGACGCGCCAGCGACCAGGCCGCCCTTGAGCAGCGCGTCGAGCCCCGCTATTCCCGTCACCAGCCGCTTGAGTGCTTGTGCCATGGTGGCTACCTTTGCGTTTGACTGTGCGCATCACGCCGGCAGGTCGGCAGGTACAGGCGCATGCAGGTACCCTCGCCCATCTCGCTGCGCACGGTGATTGCGCCATTGCTTTGCTTGGCAAAGCCGTAGGCCTGGCTAAGGCCCAGGCCGGTGCCCTTGCCGAAGGGTTTGGTGGTGAAGAACGGCTCGAAGATCCGCGGCAGTACGTGCGGGTCGATGCCTGGGCCGGTGTCGCTCACCTCGAAGCAGACGTAGCCTCCGCACAGCCCTTCCACTTCGCCTGCAAGCTCCACGGCCTCGATCGCCATGCGAATCGTGCCGTGGCCTTCGATGGCATCGCGGGCATTGAACATCAGGTTGAGCAAGACCATCTGCAGTTGCCCGACGTCCACTTCGATCATCGGCAAATCGGGCTGCAGCTGCTCTTCGAGCGTGATCTCGCGGGGCAAGGCGTGCTCCAGCAGGCCACGGGTTGCAGCGAGCAACTCGGCCGGCGCGATCAGGCTGACTTCGAGCTGGCGGTGGCGGGCGAAGGTCAGCAGCTGTTTGGTCAGCTCGGTGCCGCGCTGGCCGGCATCGAGCACGTGCTGCATCAGCCGCTGCTGGCGCGCCGGGTCGCGGCTTTCCTGGGCCATGCGCGCGGAATTGATGATGATGGTCAGCAGGTTGTTGAAGTCGTGGGCCAAGCCGCCCGTCAGTTGGCCCAGCGCTTCGAGCTTTTGCGCCTGGAACAGCTGGGCACGCACCGCATCGAGCTGCATGGCCGACTCGCGCCGGTCGGTGATGTCACGGGTAACCTTGGCCAGGCCGATGACCACCCCGTGCTCATCGTGGATAACGTCCAGCGCGGCCAACGCCCAGAACTGCGTGCCATCCTTGCGCACCCGCCAGCCCTCGTCCTGCGCCACGCCCTGTTCCAGGGCCTGCTTGAGCAGCCGTTCGGGGCGGCCATCGAGGCAATCCTTAGGGGTGAAGAACAACGAGAAATGCCGGCCGACGACTTCCTCGGCGCGGTAGCCCTTGATGCGCTCGGCGCCGGCGTTCCAGCTGACCACACGGCCAGAGGTGTCGAGCATATAGATGGCGTAGTCCACCACTGACTGCACCAAGCGCTCATAGCTGTTAGCGGGCATCACAGGGTGGTCGGTGCAGTCAGCTGAAACCATGCAAACTCCACAGGCACAGCAGGAGGGGAAATAGTGAGCTTAGCCAAAGTTGCCCGCCTCCGTCAGCGCGCTGCACTTCAGTTCAGCCAGGCTCACGCTCGACCAGCACCGGGCTGACCCGCCGCGGCAGCGCCACTTTCAGCAACCACAGGCACACCAGCACGATCACCCCGCCACCGCCCAGAGCCATCAGGCGCTGGGGTTGCGGGTGTTCGTCGGCGAACCCGAGCATCAACAGGTAGCCGCCCAGTGAGGCCAGGCTGACATAGAGAAACGCCCCCAGCAACAGAACGTGGGCGAACAGCACACGCCAGTACCAGCGGGGGCGAACGAGGCGCCCGGAATCGGTGGAACGAGAAGCCCGAGACATGGCTACGCACTCATTGGATCCAATGGAAGGCGCCACAGTGGCCTAATGACACCTAGGTGTCAATTAACCTTCCGTTCGAGGCCGTCACTCCTTTGATCATAGGTGCTGTAGTTGACTCAACTATAACAATGGGTTATAAAGCGCGCTTGATTGTCAGGCCCTTCTGCCTAGAAGCGCGCCGGTCGTCACGACCCTTTCAAGCGTGCGAGTGTGGTGGAATTGGTATACACAGCAGACTTAAAATCTGTCGGCGTGAGCCTTGCGGGTTCGAGTCCCGCCACTCGCACCATATTTTGATGAAGGCGCCCTGGTGGCGCCTTTTTCGTGCCCGCCGGAAATTCAGCACATGCCTGCTAGAGTGGAACCTGTCTACGTCCACTGGAATGCCACCATGCGCTACTCCCTGTTCGATGGCCAACGCGACATCATCCTCCTCATCGCCCGCGTACTGCTGATGATCCTGTTCATCCTCTCGGGCTGGGCCAAGCTCACCGGTTTCGAAGGCACGGTCGGCTACATGACTTCGCTGGGCGCACCTGCCCCCATGGTGGCGGCAGCGGTTGCCGTGCTGATGGAGTTTTTCGTCGGCATCGCGCTGATCCTGGGTTTCTACACGCGCCCGCTGGCCTTCCTGTTCGCGCTGTTCGTGCTGGGCACGGCGCTGCTGGGGCACCCGTTCTGGAACATGGTCGACCCTGAGCGTGCCGCCAACATGACCCAGTTCCTGAAGAACCTGAGCATCGTCGGCGGGCTGCTGTTGCTGGCAGTGAGCGGGCCTGGGCGGTTCTCGCTGGACGGGCGCTGAGTCAGTCGTCCACGTCGTCGTGCCAGGCGGGATGGTCGCCTTCGTCGTCGAGGTCGTCGTCGAGGTCATCCAGTAGCTCTTCATCTTCCTCGACTTCATCTTCGGCGCCCTGGGCATCGGCTTCGAGGTCCAGGTCGTCGTAAAGGAATTCGTGATCGAGCAGATGATCGTGCTCCGGCTCGTGCAGGTCGTCTTCGTCGCGCATGGTGGCTCCTGGAAATTGGCCACGCCTGTATAGGCGCATCGCTGGCCAGGGTCAATGGCTGACGGTTAATGCTGAGTTAACCGATAGCCCTCAGGCTGAAATCTCTCCCTTCAAACGTTCCTTGCCCGCCTTCCTGGCGGGCTTTTTTTTGCGCAGACCCTTCGTCCGAATGCGGGCCGCTCCCCGAACCCGACCGCAATGTTGCGTTCGCACATGATGCAGGAACCGCTTTTTCAAGGAGAGAATGCATGGCCGTGAACATCGACAACCTCATCATCACCACGCCCCTCCCGAAATCCGCCAGCAACCCCGTTGCCCTCGAAGTGACAGGCGCCCAGGCCCTGGCGAGCCTGACCAACGTGGTCGCACGCCTGAGCGACGGCTCGATCCGCATGACCGCCCCCACCAGGGGCGCATCGAGCAAGAGCACCCACCGCACCCGCTGCGAATGGAAAGAAGCCGTGTACTGGGCCCTGGGCAGCGCTGCCCGCCACCGCAATCACCAGCGCATGACCCTGGAGAAGGTCAACCTGGCGCAGAAGGTGGTGATTTCCCAGATGCATGTGAAGGACGACGACAACCCGCCGATCAAGGTGTTCTGGAACAAGGGCAAGATCACCGTGGGCTTTCGCGCGGACTTCAACCAGAGCGCAACCGTGAGCAGCACCGTGCTGGAGAATGTGCCACTCGGCAGCCGTTTCGACATCACCATCGAAGCCACCGAGAACGGCGCCTGCACGGTCAGCGCAACGTGCGCAGGCCGCACCGGCACCACCGCCACGCTGCAGCTGGGGTCATCCTGGGCGGCGCGGACGCTGAATTTTCATGGCGGGGTGTACAACCAGGTGGACTACAACGATGACACGCCGGCCGAGGATGGGTCCGTCTGCGTGATCAGCGCACTGGAGCTGGTGCATGCTTGAGGCGGGTATTACAGGCGTGAAACATACCCTTCACGAATTTATGACACCCGCCTGGGCACACTGACCCTGCTCCGACGTTCTTTAGGCCCGCCACTTGTTGGCGGGCTTTTTCTTTGCCCGAATGAGGCGCTCAGCTGCCCTGGTCTTCCGAGTTCCCGGCACGCATGAAAGCCCTGACCCAAAGCAGAACGACGCCCAGAGGCAGGGTGGACCAGATCAGCATCCCCTCATGTCGTAGCCGGAAAATATCATTCAGCACGCCAGCGTCTTTGGTAAAAATGCCAACTGAAAGCATTAACAGCGCCAACCCTCCGCCGATGGCGGTACACAGCCATCCCACCACGCCCATGGTCTTGTCCAGCAGCTTCTTCTGGGCAGTGTTCATCTAATCACCTCAAGCAAAACCGCCAATTGTACCTCACGCAGCTCATGATGCCTTGTGATGCGCTAACCATCGGCTTTTCTAGCGCACAAAGAAAAACCCCGCAGACGTTAATCTGCGGGGCTTTCGAATGTGGAGGCCGAGGTCGGAATCGAACCGGCGTAGACGGATTTGCAATCCGATCTATATTCCATTGATTTTTCAATAGCTTACGAGCCTTCAGTTCCGCATAGAAAAATTCTTAGCAAGGCTGCAGCCCTTTAAAATCAAGGGACATGGCAGGAATTGCGGAACTGATTTTCGCGCCTGGTCAGCGGTTTTCAAGACCGTGGGATAAACCCAGATCCTATGCCGGCTGTAGGGCGAAATCGCTTCCAAAACGAAGATTAAAACGGCTCGACTACAGCCCGCATGCGGCAAGGGTCGCCGTTTCAGTTTTGGAACCGATTTTCGCTGATTTTTTATCACTTGAAATGGAAACTATTAGTCTATGATGTTACAGGGCACTCGATATACTAAGTCCTCTTCTTTGAAGCCAGACCGCTCACCGAATTCTGCAAACGCCCGTTTCCGGTAGCTGCTAACCCCTTCTTCAATCAATTCGTAAATATCTTCGTCATACTGACTGCAACCCCAAACATTACTTGCGAGGTACAAAGCATGATGCGCAAACTGGTTCCGGAGTGTTTCGTGCCATCCATCCTGCTCCTCAAGGCTAGTCAAGTTCATTATTTCCTCAGCAGAATTCAATAGGAAAGAGACATAAAATTCATACTGTTCATAGCTTTTTTCTTTAGACCCCAAATTCTCCCCAATTTTTTTGAATTTATAATAGCCAGGATTATCGACAGGATAGGAAGCGGCTGAAAACTCCGGATTTTCGAAGGACAAGGTTAGATAATCTTTATAGATGCCCTTTGCAGCTATTACCTTCGACTCCTGTAGCTGCACATAGGCTACAAAAGCTGCAGCGATTGCGACCATCGCCGTAACAGCTGTTGCAATATCCGAGACCCACTTGTCTCTTTCGGACAAGACGAAGGCCAAAATCAAACAAAATGCAAGAAAGGCGGTTAACGCCACAAGCTTAGATTCCACTCAAACCTCACAACCAACGCATATATTAGCCCAAGCCATGCAGACTTTTGGTCCTAGCCCCAGCGGCTCAGGGGCCGAGCAAATGGTAACGCATTAGTAATGCCCAGCACAGGTTCAGGCAATGCAGCAGTAGTGTGGAAAATAGACCTAAGGCCGTGCTGTTCGCGGTCTATGCGTCGATCCTGTCTATATGCATTGGCGAGTTTGGGCGACTTTCGCCAAGTAAAACCGAGAAGCTTTCGAGCGGTTTTAGATAACCTATGTGTCACACACGGGCGTTCTGCCGATCACGATCCGTCCTGGCTCATCACCTTCCCAGCTTTTCAAATTATCGTAACTGAACAGGCCGATGTGATACGCCTCCTCGATCTCCATCAACCCCCACGCCCTGGCAGCCTCAGACGGTTCCAGCATGTCCACGCTTTGGTCTTACATCTCGCGTTCTTCAGAAACGGTTTCGGTAATAAGCGGCTTGCTTACCCTGGCCGCTTCCAAGCCCGAATAGCCGGTCAGCAGTGCGAGCGTGAATACGATGCGATGACACGTCCTCCTCGGCCAAGCGGTCGCTGCTGTCACGCTCCGCTGAAAGCTTGCCAGCCGTCGCACGCTCCACAGACCGGCCATGCTCATAAGCGAGCCAGTAGGAGCCAAGCAGCGCCAGCACCAATGCCGCTCTTATGGCCAGTGACTTCATGCCAGCATCCCGCCGAACTTCTTCCGCTGCGCCAGCAGCTTCTCCAACCTGTGAGGGTTATGCCTATAATTGTACCCTGACCGCGAGGCCCAGATGTTCGAGCACTTGGCGATGGCTTCAGCGATGCAGCCCGCCTTGATATCGTCCAAGGCCCGGCATTCGCGGATGTGCTGCAGGGCTACCCGGTCCTGGTTCTCCGGGATGAAGCCACCGGTCAGGCACAGGCTCACCCGATATGCATCCCTGTACCGTGACAGCAGTTGGTAACGGCCGGCGGCCGTGCTCGTAACCGGCTTCCCATTGATGGGAAAGGTCAGCTTTTTCCGTGGATGATCCAGACAGCCGTTGAATAGGCCTCGGCCATACAACACGTTGTAACCGTCATCACTGCCTTTGACGGTCGAGGTGCCTTCTGAAAAGGCAATGAGGTCCAGAAACCGGAGCACATTCACGCCTCCCGCCTGTTGTTCGGTGAGTCGAGTCATGTTTTCTCCGAGCAAAAAAAACCCGCTATAAGCGGGCAAGAATCTCTTATCAGTGGAATCTAATCCAAATACTCTAAGGTAGAGTATCTTGCCTCTTCGTAATTACCCTTCAAGAATCTCGACTCAAGAAGTTCCGCTGCAGCCTCTGGGCTGGCCCATTCAACTCCATCCAAGGAAGATAGAGACCAATTCCACCACTGCACCTTCTGTAAACACTGAATAACTTCTTCAGAGAATCTGAACCTAATATGTGATGGTGGTAGCCCACCAATAATTTCGTAAGGCTTTACGTCCTTCGAGACGACAGAATTAGCGCCCACAACCGCGCCATCACCGATAGTAACGCCTTTCCTTATGATAACGTTTTGGCCAATCCATACGTCATTACCAATAGTCACATCCTTCTGATTTCTATTGGTCGGCTCTCGCATTTTCTTTAGGGCAGCGATCCTTTCTGTCTTGTTTCTAGACCAGTACTCCTGACAGAAATCTACATCCTGCCAAGAGTTAATAAATGTGCTTGTGGTTAACAGTCGAACATCATGCTCAACCGGGGCAATCAAAACACCTGGAGCAACAGAGCAAAACCGCCCAATCGACTTGAGGCCTTCAATAGAGCCTCCACGAAAGAACGTGAATGCTCCAACTGACCCGACTACAAATCTAGCAACCCGGCCAATTATCACAGGAGACTCTACGACTGAGTTGTTCTTCTTCAGCTGTTTATAAGTAGACTCTTGATCAATCTTGAAACCATCTTTATCGATAAACATCATGCGCCTGATTTGCGATTTCCATTTCAGCCTTACCATGACTACCCGCAGGAAGCACACTAAAAAGGCGTTGCTGATCAATGGTGCATCACTAGGCTACATGCTTCAAGCAATTTTGCGCTGACTTAGCTTGCGAAGCCGGGCAGCGGATCGCCCTGCCTATTCGTCATTGAGAGCTAGGTCACACGGCGATGCCAAGGCGTGCCATGCGCTTGCGCATCACCCCAGCCACCAACTGGATTTCAGCGTCCGTCAAGGCAACCGAATAGATCGCCACGGTCGAAATATCTACCAAGCCGCTGTTACCAATGTCTTTGCCACCGATTTGGAATGGCTTGTTGTTCAGCACTCGGGTTTTGAGCTCGTAGAATTCTGTTTTGACTCGCTCACTGCTCGCGGACAGGCGATTGCCACCTTCCTCGTCAGTGATGTTGAGGTAATCCGGCGCTCGATCTAAACGACGGACTAAGCTCTGCATGTTCTTCAAAGCGGCCGAGTTAGGGTATCGGTCTTTCTCTACCGCTACTCCCCCGACGTTTTGATAGAGAATGATGTACTCATCAGAAACTCTGAACAGCACACTGAAAAGCCCAAGTGAAGGAGTTCCAGCCAGCCCCAGCGCAGTGCTGGTGTAAATGAGCGCCCCGCTCATCTGTGTCGAAAGGTCAGCCAAAACCTTGGCATTGGTAGGGCACTGCACACCGCCACCCACATCCACCATCTTGATTTCTTCCGACAGGAACAACTCGTTTGCCGTGTCGATTGTTTGTGTCAGGCGCGCGAGATCTTCTGCTCCGCTCATTACTCCAGGCGAAAAAAGCCCACCTAAGTGGGCAGGGAATTAGGTGGCCGGCGCTCCGGGCCATGATCGGATGTACCAGCGCTGCAGCAGCGCCCGCAATTGGGCGGCCATAACTGCTACGGATATGCCGGCAAGCAATGAAGTGAACTCGGCCTCATTCAAGCCAAACCCCAACCGCGGCAAAGGCAAATTGGGTAAGAAACTCGGCGACCCAGTAAAAGACAAGGTCCTGGCTGAGCAGATCGTCGCAGCGCGTGATGCCGGAGTGACGATGGCCCAAGCCATCCGCCGGCTGGGCATTTCCTACAAGCTAATCCACCGGTTCATGACCGACTTCGAGATCAGCTACCCCACCACCGCCGAAAAGAAAGTGAAACGCACCGCATGAAACGCATTACCGCGCGCGCCCGGCACGGCCGGCGCCAGCAGCACATCAACCTGCCGCCGAGCGGCCTGGGAGGTACTGGCCATGGCCAAGCAGAAGACCGGGGGAGCGAAACACTCTGCGGACTACCGGGATCGCAAGAAGGAAGAAGCCGAGAGACTGGGCATCGAGAAGGTGTTCTTCAACATGCCGAAAGGGATCAAGGCCGCCATGGCTGCCGAGATCGAGTGCCACGGATACGACCAGGTGCAGGAACTCTGGCAGGACCTGGCCTTGTCTTGGATTGCGCAAGAACCTGAAGAGCGGGCGCGCCGACTTGAACGGCCTGACGCGCCAGCTTTTTACATCTCGCCAAAACTAGCGCGACAGTTCAAAGAGACAAGCATGGCTGAACTGAGGCGCAATCCGGGCGACGAAATACAAAGCCTTACGCCAGTTTCCTGACCTTCACAACGGCTGACTCAACCTCATTCCAAGCATTTGAAACGTGGGGATGCTCAGCTTGACGGTACTTCGAGCTGTCGAGGATCAATGACTTGGCCTTCTGGCTGATGTCCACCAGGTTCAAGTTCAGATCTTGAGTAGCTCCTAGTACGGCGACGAGAGCCTGTTCCAACGCGATTTCGCGATCAGTTGCCATTTTCACTCCTTGTATCCGGCTCCATGCCGGTCACCCGTAATACCCCATCCCAAACCAAATTGCCACCATGCCGCATCCGGCCACGGAGTGCGACGCATGCATAGCATGCTCATAGTTTCGAATTAGAGGATTTTTACCCACTTCGCCGGCGGGTTTCTTTGGTCGTAACGCCATTCACTACCGCAGCTTGAACACCGACAGTCGATCCAATGCTGCTGGCTTGCTGTTTTAGAATTCAATATTTTGAAATCAGTACCGCCATAACCGAACTTCTCCATTCCAAACTTACAGCATGACTTCATACCAAAAAGAGGGTCATCAGCAGGCCTCCAGTAAAGATCAAGCCCCCCCTGAACATGATCCTCAGGGCCATGAGAAATGTAGATACGACCATTACTCAAAACCTGATAGATGGCAAGTGCAGTCTTGCCATCCAGAGAAAAATCAACTGAGCCTTTATTATCGCGACGATTATGATTTACAAGAATATACCCCGGCAGATACTTCCGATATCTGTCTTTAATTTCTTCCTTAATTTTCTCTTCCATTTTTTGCATCCCTCAAAATCGCTGCGATTAAGCTGATGCTACCTCAAACACCGCCTCCCCGGCGAGGGCGGTGTATCGAAGTCAAAGCATGATGACGATTGCCTGCAGAGCCGCAGTAACCGACGCGGCACCGGCAGCCCAGGCATTGAAGCGCCCCTGCTTTTCAGCAGTGAGAATGAAATCAGTTTTGCCGTCACTTACCGTCCCGACCGGGGATCCATCATCGTGGTAGCGGGCTTCGTAAGGGACATGCGCAGTTGCTGAAAATACCCAAAGCACGGCTGATGCGACTCCTGTTACAGCAGAGATGCCTATCAGCAAAGTTTTTAAATCCATACCCCCTCCTTCAATTTGCGCCGGAATATACCGGGTGGGCCATCACCATGCCCACAGCAATCGACCTGTTCGCCGGCCTTGGCGGATGGAGCACCGGCGCACGCGCCGCAGGTGTCCAGGTTCTCTGGGCGGCAAACCACTGGCCTGTGGCCGTCGAATGGCACAGCGCCAACCACCCCGAAACGCAGCACGTTTGCCAGGACCTGCACCAGGTCCGGTGAGAGCAGGTGCCAGCACACGACATCCTGCTGGCTTCACCCTGCTGCCAGGGCCACGCCAAGGCTCGCGGTAAGAAGTCTGGCAACCCCGAGCATGACGCATCACGATCCACGGCCTGGGCGCCAGTGTCGGCCCTTGAGTTCCACCGGCCGCAGGCGGCAGTGATCTAGAACGTGCCGGAGTTCACCGACTGGGTGCTCTACCCGGCCTGGTTGCAAGCTGTTCAGGCGCTGGACTATCAGGCTGCGCCGCACATTGTCGACTGCGCAGACCTCGGAGTGCCGCAGAATCGGGTGCGCCTGTTTATGGTCCTGACACGCAGCAAAGCGCCGCTCATGCTGCAACTGCCGAGCGAGCGGCATGTCCCGGCCGCCAGCTTCCTCTACTACGACGCCGGGCGCTGGTCGCCGATCGAGAAACCAGGCCGGGCCCAGGCCATTCTGGAGCGGGTGCGCAACGGCCGCCGGCGCTTCGGAGACCGGTTCATCATGCCCTACTACGGCAAGGGCTCAGGCACCACCGGGCGCGGCATCAACCGGCCGATCGGCACCATAACCACCCTGGACCGCTGGGCGCTAGTCGACGGTGACCGGATGCGCATGCTCAGCGCCAGCGAGGCTCTGGCCGCGATGTCGTTCCCGGCTGACACCCTGCGCCCGGACAATCACCGGCTGACCATGCACATGGCCGGTAATGCTGTTCCGCCGCTGACAGGTCAGCGGGTTATCGAGGCCCTGCTTCGGGCAGCATGAGTAAAAAGAATCGCAAGGCCTAGGAGGTCGAGCTTCTGGCTCTGATGGGCATTTTGTCTTTCAATTTGCCTTTAACAGCAACTTTAGCTTGAACAAATTGCGACAGCCCATTAAAAACATTTGTCTTTGCGATATCGCTTGTCGCAAACAGGACTTTATCTTGCCCATCAAAGATCGTTGCTCGCGACTGATTGAACCACCTAGAAACAAAGAGAACTCAATACCTAGCAGCGAAAACACATGGTGAGTCACTCCATCTTTGCGATAGGCCTGAGGCAGCCTTGCGAAAGAATTTAGTTCAGGATTGGTATTTACATTTACCATGAGCAACATATCGCTCAGTGATTGCAGCCCGAGCAAGAACCTTCTTATTTCTTGTTCGTACTTTTGACCTAAGGCTTTCTTGTATGGGTCCGTCTTACCAGCCCAGTTCCAGACATGCGCACGCCAAAATATACTTAACGCAAAGTAAATTAGCCCATCCACGTCTTTCCTATCAAGGCCTGAGTGGTCATGGAGGCTATACCCTTCATGGGACCCTCGCACTTCACAGGCCAGCAGCTGGTCCACCAGAAGAAAACCTGAGCGAGTCCCCCAGAGCCGCCCAATAAACTTTTCACCATGCTTTGAAAAAAGATCTTCACACACTCTACATAGCAAATATTGCGTAATTTGGAGGTCCGATTGAGAGGCAGTGCCCTGCCCGCCATCGGTTCTTATCGGTGAGCCTCCCCCGTTTCCAGGCAACCCTCGCAAATGTTTATATGCGGACTTTGGAATGAGATGGCTATCAATCAGGTCAGCTTCAGACTTGCAAAGTGTACAGCAGCCCATTTTCAGACTCCTTTCAAGGGAATTTAATTATACCGACAGGCGTCATGCCAAGCTAAAAAAATCGCAGATTCGGAATCAGTGATTGTTTAGCACATATGTACTCCACCCAGCTGTAACCCCTCTACCTCTATTCACTGCCGCGATATGGCGGCCAAGGACGAAGTCATGCCTGAAGAAAAGCAATTGATCCAGCCGGCCCCTGTTGCGCGCGACGAAAACGGGTAGTGGTGCCACCCAGGCATCCCTGACTTTGGCGGAACGGAAGACCCGACCCCCTTCAAGGGATGGGCAGCTGAGCAAGGGCTGGAGCTGAAGACCTGGGATATGGACGCAGAGCTGGACTTCCACCCCTGCTGGGATGGTGCGGCCCATTGCAACGGGTGGGAGCCTGAACCGCCTGGCCCAGAGTGGTTCCTAATGGGCATCTTCGACACGGAAGACGGCCCGCATGTGCAGTGGGCGCGCCGTGAGGTGAAGCCATGACCCGAGAAGAAAGAAAGCAGGCAACGATGCGGACCCGCCAATGGTTCGCAGCCATTGTTCAAAACGCTGAGCCCCTGACATCCCAGCACTTCGATGACCTGACAGATGAACAGCAGGACCTAGTTCACGTTGAGCAACGAAGAATCGTCGACCGCATCGAAAGGACGGTAGCCAAATGACCCGCCTCGCCCTCTGCTTCCTGCTGCTGACCACCGGCACCAGCGCAACCGAGAACGTCATCGACGTGCAGCACGACAGCCAGCGCGGCGTCACCTGCTACCTGCTCAATGGGGTCGGCATCAGCTGCATCCCCGACAGCCAGCTGCAGGCTGGCAACCAGCGCCAGCTCTCCCCGCACGAAACCCAACCCGAACCTACAGCCGCACTGGCGCCTGGGCGCTGGATTGATGAGAGGTATGAACTGTGACAGATGAAGACATTATCAAGCTGTCGGCCAAGGCCATGGGATTCGTGCTGGAGTACCGGCGCGGCAGCGACGCCTTCTACTACGACGACCTCGAGACAGGCCGGGAGGCTTGGCTGCCGACACAGGATGACCGCCAGACGATGCTGATCATCGCGAAGCTCAGGATGGACATCTGCTGCCTGCATCACCTCGCTCGGGCTACCGCCCATGTGCCGTATGTCGGCTTCAAAAAAAGCGAGGTGCCCCACGCAGACAACCCCGGCGCTCGGCGAAACGCCCTGCGCTTGGCAGTGGCCACGGTGGCAGCCAAGTATGGCCAAGGGATGCTCGACGGCGGGACAGATGAGCGAGTCCTGGGACACTTGCTTGGCATCGAAGGCTCAACTGCGCACGCCATGCGCGGCACCATCCGCGAGTCTCGCGAGGAGATCAGCAAGGCCTGCCGGCGCCTGAAGCGGAAGGGGCTAGTGACCAACAAGGGGCCTTTCAGGCAGGCGGTGCAGAGATGACAGACCTGATCGAAGTGAGGACAGCCAGGCTGATCGGCGCGCCGCTGGACTGGGCAGTGGCCATGGCCGAGGGCTTCAACTCAGACCCACGCCGTCGCACGACAATCTGGCGCGCCGAGGACGACCCGACCAGTGTCAGCATCCGTGGTGCCGCTGAAGGCTTCGGCTATCGCCCATCCGCCAACTGGGAGCAAGGCGGCCCGCTGATCGACAAGCACCGCGGCAGCACTCAGCACTCTCCCGGCCTGGCCGAGGAGGCCTGCTACAGCGGCGGCCCAGCCGGTGCCGGGATCTGGCTCTACGGCCCCACCCCTCTGGTCGCGTTCTGCCGCGGCTTCGTGCACCACATGCTCGGCGATACCGTCCAGGTGCCGAAGGAGCTGATCAATGGCTGATTTCAACGATACTCAGCGCCTGGACTTCATCTTGGCGCGAGGCCGGCAGGTGGTTTTGGAAGGGATGGGCACCAACTGCCGGGGTACCTTCTTCTACGAGCTCTACGTGCAGGAAGGTATCTGGCCAGACGCAAAGTACGAGTGCATTCACCTCGAAGGCCCTGGCGACTTTCAGCCTAGCCAAGAGCAGAATCGCCAGGCTATCGACCTGGCAATGGAGGCCCAGCCATGATCCTCCCCCTGATGTACATGGCCTACCTGATCTACAGGGGGCCGCGCTAACTCACCGAACTTCGGCTGCTTTACTTGCTGGCCAGAATCCAAGCTAGTAACAACCCTCCGATAACGGTAGCAACTACTCCCATAATCCAGCTAAACGATTTCGCCATAATTTTACCAGTACGGCTGCTCTGTGATTCAGAGGGAGCAACTGACTTTTTAACCTCACAGTCAAAGACATCAACATTTTTGATTTTCTTCCCTTTGAGCAGAGTCTCACCGTCCGTCTTGCACTTTTCAAGGTTCACTTCATCAGAATCTTCCAATTCAAACATAGCCATTATTGATTCTCCTGATAGTGATAGCCAAAGTTGAAGGCGAAGGGATAAATATGTGCCTCACATTTTCGGCGCGAAGTCTTTTAACTCGAACTCCTTTCACCGCCACGCCCCCAGTAACTCTCATATTCGAGATCTTGGCTCCTACAGTGTCAGTAAGATTGACTCCAACATCAACATCCTCGAAGTTGCAATCCGAGACCTCGCAATTTGTACATCCAATCATAGAGATAGCAGTGAACACGGCCATTGCCCTAGCGCATGGTGATCTCAGAACGATAGCACCATTCCCACGCGACTGGACTTTCTTCACCGCTTCGACTTCCTCTCGCGACGAAACCATGACCTGATCCCGCCGAAATGGTCACACCCAACCACTACTCAAGCCCGCCGACATGCGCGGGCGAGGATGACCTATGCACGACACAAAAGCGCTACTCCGCGACGCCGCCATCGAAGGCATCTCCGGAATGGCCCAGCACCTGCCCGAAGGCTGCGAGCTATTCGTCATCGCCTGCCGGCCTGGCAAGGACGATTTCGACCTGGTTCTCCCGTCCCCCGAAGCAGATCTGAACAACGCCCTCGATGCCCTCCGCCGCCAAGGCCTGAGCATCGACGGCGCCAACAACTACAAGCAGGCCGTGTGCGACCTGGCTATCGGCGCCATGGCCATAGGCAAGCAGAACAGCAACCCGCCGCCAGCCGGCCATTGGGGACAGCAGTTCTGGGATTTCGGCCGGGCCGAGGGCCAGCAACGCGATGACCTTGTAGCAGCCCTTGAACACCTGGTCACCGTGACAACTCCTGACGCCAATGGGCAGATCGGCGTAGAGGACGAACACCTGGCCTCCCTCGATCATGCCCGCGCCTTGATCCGTGTGCATCGCGCCTGACCACCAACCTGCCGCCACCGGCGGCGTGGAGATCATCCCATGGAAACCGAGATCCTTTCGGACGAAGAGCTGGTGGCGATCACCGGCTACAAACCCCGGGCGTGGCAGCGCCGTTGGCTCACAGAAAAAGGCTGGCACTTTGTCGAAAGCCGCGGCGGCCGACCCCTGGTTGGCCGCCAGTACGCCCGCCAGAAGCTCAGCGGCGTTGTGATCGACACCGTGCCAGTCGCTGCAGTACCACCCCCGGCGCCAGCCTGGACCCCTGACTTTTCCCGAGTAAAGTGAAATGCGACCCAGAAGTACCGAGAACCGCGACCTGCCGCCGGGCATGTACCGGCGCAAGCGCACCAGGAAGAACGGAAAAGTGTGGGTCGGGTACTACTACCGCGACCAGGCGGGCAAGGAATTACCTCTCGGTACCGACCTGGTGCAGGCCAAGCTGAAGTGGGCCGACCTCGAAGCCAAGGCCACGCCGGCCGAATTGAAGACGATGAAGGGAATCTTCGACGAGTACGAGCGCAAGATCATCCGGGCAAGGCCGCCAGGACCCAGAAGGACAACATCTACGAGCTCAAGCAACTGCGCGCCGTGTTCGATCCGGCGCCGATCGACGCCATCACGCCGGCCATGATCGCGCAGTACCGCGATTCGCGATCGGCAAAAACCAGGGCAAACAGGGAAATCGCCCTGCTCTCCCATGTTTTCAACACTGCGAGGGAATGGGGGCTCACCCGGGACAACCCGTGCCTGGGCGTGAGGAAGAACAAGGAGAAACCGCGCGACTTCTACGCCAATGCAACGGTGTGGCAGCCAGTGTATGAGGAGGCCCCACCGGAGCTGAAGGATTCGATGGACCTCGCGTACCTGACCGGCCAGCGGCCGTCGGACGTGCTGTCCATGCGGAAGAACGATATGGAAGGGATCTACCTGCTGGTCAGCCAAGGCAAGACCGGTAAGCGACTGAGGATCGTCCTGGAAGCGAATGGCGTGAAGAACAGCCTGGGCCTGCTGCTCGAGCGGATCATGCGCAGGACCAGCGAGCACCTGTCGCCGTTCTTCATCGTCAATGAGCACGGCAAGCGCACGAGCTGGCCGATGTTGCGCAACCGGTGGGCCGATGCGCGAGAGGATGCCAGGGTGAAGGCCGAAGTCGAGAAGAAGCCAGACCTGGCCAATCGAATCGCCCAGTTCCAGTTCCGCGATATCAGACCCAAGGCGGCTTCGGAGATCACCGATCTGAGCGATGCAAGCGTGCTGCTGGGCCATTCGAAAGAGGGAATCACCGAGCGCGTTTACCGCCGCGTCGGCGCCATCGCAAAACCCTCGAAAGGATGAAGTTTCGGAACCCCACGCCTTTAGTTTCGGAACTCATGGCTCTTTTGACCCATAAAGAAAAACCCCGCAGACGTTAATCTGCGGGGCTTTCGAATGTGGAGGCCGAGGTCGGAATCGAACCGGCGTAGACGGATTTGCAATCCGGAGCATAACCACTTTGCTACTCGGCCTCAAAGTTCGGAGTTAGCGGCTTTCGCTTTGCTATCTCCTTGAAACACTGAACCTTTTTCAAAGTTCGCTGCGTTTCGATGGGCGCATTATGTCTGCATTCGGCACACCTTGCAACCCCCTGATCAAAAAAAATATTCAAGGGGTTCAAGGGTTTAGCGCAAGCGGCCGAGTTTACTCCACAAGCCCACCAGGGTGTTCTCCAGCGTGCCGCTGGCGGCCATGCCGATGCGCTCCTGCAAGCTCTTGCGTTCGGCGTAGTGCAAGTGGAACAGGTTGGCGTTGCGGGCACGCTCGCTGAGGTATTCGTCGCTGGTCTGCAGCTGGTCCACCAGTTTGCGGTTAAGCGCGGCGACGCCCAGCCAGACTTCACCGGTGGCCACCTCGTCGATGTGCAACTGCGGGCGGTAGCGGGCGACGAAGTCCTTGAACAGCTGGTGGGTGATATCCAGGTCTTCCTGGAACTTCTCCCGGCCCTTCTCGGTGTTCTCGCCGAATACGGTCAGGGTGCGCTTGTACTCACCGGCGGTGAGCACCTCGAAGTCGATGTCATGCTTTTTCAGCAGGCGGTTGACGTTGGGCAACTGCGCCACCACGCCAATCGAACCCAGGACGGCGAACGGGGCACTGACGATCTTCTCGCCGATACAGGCCATCATGTAGCCGCCGCTGGCGGCCACCTTGTCGATGCACACGGTCAGCGGGATGCCGGCCTCGCGGATGCGCGCCAGCTGGGAAGCGGCAAGGCCGTAGCTGTGCACCAGGCCACCGCCGCTTTCCAGGCGCAGCACCACTTCGTCGCGCGAATTGGCGAGGGTCAGCAGTGCGGTGATTTCGTTGCGCAGGCTTTCGGTGGCGGAGGCTTTGATATCGCCATCGAAGTCGAGCACGAATACCCGGCCCTTTTCCTCGGCCTTGGCCTTCTTCTGCTGCTTTTCCTTCTTCGCCTGCTGCTTGCGCAAGGCCTTGAGCTGGGCCTTGTCGAGCAGCCCGGCCTCCAGGCGCTCGCGCAGCTCTTTATAGAACTCGTTGAGGCGGGTGACCTGCAGTTGCCCACCCGCCTTGCGCCGCCCTTTACTGCGCAGGCCGGCGATGGCCGACAGCACCACCAGGATGGCAATTACCAGGGTGGCTGTTTTAGCGAGAAAGCTTGCGTATTCGGCAAGAAACTCCACGTTGACTCCTTATGAACCAGCGCCATGACGGCGCGAAACTTTAGCTAGCATACCGGGGCTCTGATGACGCTGCCAGCCGAGGCAAAGGGCGGCAACACAGTTCAAACAACCTTTTCAAACGCTTGTATGTTTTTTCGTTGACAGCCCGTGTGGCGCATCCTAACCTCGCAGCAATCTTCAAGCGGCCGGATACTTTCGTGGGCAACCTCTACCTGATCCGACATGGCCAAGCCTCCTTCGGTGCCGACGACTACGACGTCCTGTCGCCGCTGGGCATTCGCCAGAGCCAGGCATTGGGCGACCACATGGCCGCGCTCGGCTTGCGCCTGGACCGCTGTGTGGCCGGCGACCTGCGCCGCCAGCAGGACACTGCCCGGCTCGCGCTGGAGACGATGCACGGCAACGGCAGCGCAGTACCGGCCATTGAGACCGACCCGGCATTCAATGAGTTCGATGCCGACGGTGTGATCCGCGCACTGCTGCCGGGCCTGCTGGCCGATGAGCCGAATGCGCGAGAGATCCTGCGCAATGGCGCGCAAAACCGCAGCGAGTTCCAGCGCCTGTTCGCCCTGATGGTGCAGCGCTGGCACGCCGGCGAGCATGCCGACGATGGCCTGGAGACCTGGCAGGCATTTACCGCTCGGGTGCAAGCCGGCCTGCAGCGTGTGCTGGACAACGCCGGCAGCGGCGACAACATCGCCGTGTTCACCTCCGGCGGTACCATTGCCGCCCTGCTCCACCTGGTTACCGGTATTACCCCCAGCCAAGCCTTCGCGCTGAACTGGCAAATCATCAACACGTCGCTCAGCCAGCTGAAGTTCCGCGGCCGCGACGTGGCACTGGCCTCCTTCAACAGCCAAGCCCATGTGCAGCTGTTGAAGGTGCCGGAGCTCATCACTTATCGCTGAGCCCGGCCTGTTGTTGTCCCTGCGTGGACGTGAATATCACTCTATAAGGAATGCACCATGACCTCCGTAGCTGATGCCGTTAAAAAGATGCAAGAGAAGTTCAACCCAGCCGCTGCTGCCGGCCTGGACCTGGTGTTCGGCTTCGACATCACCGACGAAGGCAAGAAGTACGCCCTGATCGTCAAGGACGGCACCTGCGACCTGCAGGAAGGTGAAAACCCGGACGCCAACTGCACCCTGGTCATGGACAGCGAAACCCTCAAGGGCATCGTCAGCGGCGAAACCGACGGCATGCAGGCCTTCATGGGCGGCAAGCTGCGCGTCGAAGGCGACATGATGCTGTCGATGAAGCTCAGCGAGCTGTTCCCTTCCTGAGTGACGGGCACACCGAGCGAGACGAAAACCGAAGCCTGACCGGCTTCGGTTTTTTTTTGCCCTGCCCGCGGCATTCGGTGCAGTGATCGGCCAGCAACACCCACACCTATATGGCACCTGGCACGCTTGTTCCAGCGCAGCAAGACCATTAGATTAGCCAATAGTCCTTGCGCTAGAAAATAAGGAAAACGCATGACGCTCACCGACCAGTCCACCCAGGTACGCCCCGGCGAAGAACTCGACGCGGCCGTCATCGATCCTTACCTCAAGGCCCACATCCCGGGCCTTGTTGGCACCCCGAAGATCAGCCAGTTTCCAGGTGGCGCGTCCAACCTGACCTACCTGGTCGCCTACCCGGGCCACGAGTACGTGCTGCGCCGCCCGCCGTTCGGCCAGAAAGCCAAGTCGGCCCACGACATGGGCCGCGAGTTCCGCATCCTCAACCAGCTCAACAACGGTTTCCCCTACTGCCCCAAGGCCTACGCACACTGCACCGATGAAACCCTGATCGGCGGCGAGTTCTACGTGATGGAGCGGGTCAAGGGCATCATCCTGCGCTCGGACATCCCGGCCGAACTGGGCCTGGATGCCACGCGCACCGAAGCGCTGTGCAAAAGCTTCATCGACCGCCTGGTGGAGCTGCACCAGGTCGACTACAACGCCTGCGGCCTGGCCGACCTGGGCAAGCCCGAAGGCTACGTGCAGCGCCAGATCGAAGGCTGGACCAGCCGTTACGAAAAAGCCCTGACCCCCGACGCGCCACGCTGGGAGCAGGTCATTGCCTGGCTGCGCGAAAAGATGCCGGCCGACCACCCACGCCCGGGCATCGTGCACAACGACTACCGCTTCGACAACGTGATCCTCGATGCCGACAACCCGATGCGCATCATCGGCGTGCTTGACTGGGAAATGGCCACGATCGGCGACCCGCTGATGGACCTGGGCAACAGCCTGGCCTACTGGATCGAGGCCAGCGACCCGGCGCCGGTGCAGCTGATGCGCCGCCAGCCAAGCAACGCCCCAGGCATGCTCAGCCGCCGCCAGTTCGTCGACTACTACGCCGAGCGCGCCGGCATCACCCTGGACAACTTCGATTACTACTATTGCTACGGCCTGTTCCGCCTGGCCGGCATCGTGCAGCAGATCTACTACCGCTTCTACCACGGCCAGACCCAGGACAAACGCTTCGCCCAGTTCATCCACATGAACCGGCTGCTGGAGCAGATGAGCCTGCAGGTCATCGGCAAGTCCACGCTCTGACGACAGACAACAAGGAAAACAGCATGTCCAAGACTCACCTGTTCGACCTCGACGGCAAGGTCGCTTTCGTCTCCGGTGCCAGCCGCGGCATCGGCGAGGCCATTGCCCACCTGCTGGCCCAGCAAGGTGCCCATGTGATCGTTTCCAGCCGCAAGCTCGAGGGCTGCCAGCAGGTGGCCGAGGCGATCATCGCCGCCGGCGGCAAGGCCACGGCGATTGCCTGCCACATCGGTGAGCTGGAGCAGATCCAGCAGGCCTTCGCCGCCATCCGCGAGCAATTCGGCCGCCTGGACGTGCTGGTCAACAACGCCGCCACCAACCCGCAGTTCTGCAACGTGCTGGACACCGACCCCAGCGCCTTCCAGAAGACCGTCGACGTGAACATCCGCGGCTACTTCTTCATGTCGGTGGAAGCCGGCAAGCTGATGCGCGAGAACGGCGGCGGCAGCATCATCAACGTGGCGTCGATCAACGGCGTATCACCCGGGCACTTCCAGGGCATCTATTCGGTGACCAAGGCGGCGGTGATCAACATGACCAAAGTCTTCGCCAAGGAGTGCGCGCAGTTCGGCATCCGCTGCAACGCCCTGCTGCCGGGCCTGACCGACACCAAGTTCGCCTCGGCGCTGGTGAAGAACGACGCGATCCTCAAGGGTGCGCTGCAGCAGATCCCGCTCAAGCGCGTGGCCGATCCCAAGGAAATGGCCGGCGCCGTGCTGTACCTGGCCAGCGAAGCGTCCAGCTACACCACCGGCACCGCGCTCAACGTCGACGGCGGCTACCTGTCCTGATCAGGCCTTGATCGCCTGCAGGGTGTAGCTCAGCGGCAGGCGCTGGTGCTCCACCAGGCCGGTCAGTTGCAGGCCATGGGTTTCGGACAGATGCTCCTGGCCTCGACCAACAGCTCGGCGCACCTTACAGGCAGGTGGCCGCTGCGGCCCGGCGCTGCAGGGCAACGCCATCGTTTTTCTGTGCGTAGTAATCCACCCGAGTGCCGCCCGCCTGCGGGTACACATCGACGAACGACTCGGCTTCGCGGGTATAAACAGTCAGGCCGCCCTGCTTGCGAGGCTCCAGGTAGCCGCTGGCGTCATCGCCGAACACCTCTTCCTTCTGCCAGCTGAACTGGATGCACTGCGCCACCAGCTCCGGCGCCTTCTGCGAGGCCAGTTGCGCAGCCGGCTTGCCGCCACGGGCCGCGTCCATGGTCGCGCTAGCGCAACCGACCAACACCAGTGCCGCAGCCATCGGCAAAATTGCTCGCATGTTCCATCCTCGGGGCAAAAAAGAAAGCGACTCTAGCACTTCATCCGGCCCCGACCAACGCCGCCATGCGCACCGCATTGCGCCCCGCTGCCTTGGCCTGGTACAGCGCCGCATCGGCCTGGGCCAACAGGCTTGCGGTGCTGTCATGCGGGCCAGGTATGCCGCACCACAGGCCAACACTGAAACGCAGCGCAATCTCGTCGCCGGCAAAATGCGCCGGGCTCGTCGCGATGGCCTCGCGCAACGCCTGCAGCGCCTGCAATGCGCCGTCGCGGTCGGCATGCGGCAACAGCAGCAGAAACTCCTCGCCACCGTAGCGGCCCATGCTGTCGCCCTGGCGCATGCGCTGCTGCAACTGGCGCACGCAATGGCACAGCACCTCGTCACCGGCCAGGTGGCCGTACAGGTCGTTGATGCGCTTGAAATGGTCGATGTCGATCATGGCCACCGCCAGGTGGCTCTGCTCGCCGCGGGCGCGGTCCAGGGCCACGGCAAAGCGCTCCAGAATCGCCCGGCGGTTGAAGGCGCCGGTCAGCACATCGCGCAAGGCCAGGTGCTGCAGGCGCGCCTCGCTGCGCTCCTTGGCCATCAGCACCAGGCCGATCGAATACATCATCACCGTGACCGTGCCGATCGCCACGGAAATGCTCTGCTTGAGGTTGCTGGTGTCGTAGCGCATCTCCACGGCGGTGCCGCCTAGCACCGCCACGGCACGCATGCCCAGGCCCACCAGGCTGATCAGCGCACCGATTTCCAGCAACAGGTGCGCCCTGCCCGGGCGCTCGGCGTAACGCCGCGCCCAGTACAGGATCAGCGCGCACTGCAGCATCAACACCAAAGTCGCCAGCAACATGCGCGGCTCCAGGGTGTCGAGCAGCAGCATCAGGCCCACCAGCATGCACGCCGGGATGATGAAGATCAGCCGCCACGGCATGGCCTGTTCGCGCACGCGGAACAGGCTCGCCGAATAGAACGCCAGCGCCAGCGACAGCAAACTGTTGCCCACGCCATAGCTCAGCCACAGCGGCGCATGGCCATACACGGTGTAACAGACGTAGGCCAAGGCATGGGCAAGCAGCCCGCAGCCGGTCAGCCACACATCGTTACGCCGATTCGACGGGCCGACCAGCAGCAGGCAGAAAGCGAGGATGGTTGCCACCAGGGCAACGGCTGCGAACAGCGTGGGGGTGTGGGCGATCATCGTGATTCACCGTGTGGCAGCTAGCCGTCTTCAGTGCGGCCTGCCCAGCAGTCTATGGGCCAAGGCGCGCGGCGGCCATGACCGAACGGGACAGAACAGCAGCCGCAAGGCACGCCGTTCATCGTCCACGCAACAAAAAAACCACCCTCCCGGAAACAAAATGGATCGTTTCCAGTCTCAGGCAGTGCCCCGTAAACCTATGCGGATCAAGGACCTATATCGTGATGACCCGCCTTGCAAGCTGCTCGCTGATCGCCGCCTTCCTGTTGGTTGCCGGCTGCCACCACCACCGTTACCACGATGACGACGATGGCTGGCGCGATGGCGATCGTGACCATCGTCACCACCCGCGCTACGAGCGCGACGATGACAATCGCTACCGTGACCGCGACTACCGCTAAGACGTCTTTTCAATCCACTTACAACCTGATGATTTTTCCGAGGCTTCTATCATGCGTCTGACTTTGCCTTCCCTTGCCCTTGGCCTGCTCTTGTGCCAGGGCGCTTTCGCCGGTGACGGCAGCGCCGCCATTGGCGGTGGCCTGGGGGGTGCCCTGGGTAACGTGGTCGGCCAGCAAATCGGTGGCAGCACCGGCGCGGCCATCGGCGCCGGCCTGGGCGGCGCCGCGGCCGGTGCGGTAGGCGCCAACAAAGGCAACCGCACCGAAGCGGCCATCGGCGGCGGCCTGGGTTCGGCCGGCGGTTCGGTGATTGGCCGCAAGGTCGGCGGCTCGTCCGGCTCGACCATCGGTGCCGGCCTGGGCGGCGCAGCCGGCAGCGCCCTGGGCAACCACATGGGCAGCAATAGCAAGAAGCACCACCGCCACCACTGATGGCGGCGCACTCAGGGCCGCCTCGCGGCCCTGATGTTCATCAATACCACCTTCACCTGCACCTGCCACACTGGCTGCTACTGTCTACTGTGCCCCTTGTGTGAAGGAACATCCCCGCCCCATGAACCAGGAATTGCTCTGGGTCCTCGGCCTGCTGGCCGTCGTCGTCGTCCTCTTCGTCATCAACCGCCCGCGCATGGATGTGGTCGCCCTGCTGGTGATCCTCGCCCTGCCCTTGTCGGGCATCCTCACCGTGGAACAGGCCCTGGCCGGCTTCAGCGACCCCAACGTGGTGCTGATCGCCGCGCTGTTCGTGATCGGCGAGGGGCTGGTGCGCACCGGCATCGCCTACCGCATCGGCGAATGGATGAGTGAACGCGCCGGCAACAGCGAGGCGCGCCTGCTGGTGTTGCTGATGGTGTCGGTGGCCGGGCTGGGCTCGGTGATGAGCTCGACCGGCGTGGTGGCGATCTTCATCCCGGTGGTGCTGAGCATCGCCGCACGCCTGAAGATTTCCCCCAGCCGGCTGATGATGCCGCTGAGCTTCGCCGGCCTGATCAGCGGCATGCTCAGCCTGGTGGCCACGCCGCCCAACGTGGTGGTGCACAGCGAGCTGGTGCGCCATGGCTTGCCCGGTTTCAGCTTCTTCAGCTTTACCCCGTTCGGCCTGGTGGTGCTGGTGCTGGGCGTCGGCTACATGCTGCTGACCCGCCACTGGCTCAATGGCGAAGTGCGCAAGGATGGCCGGGTGGAAACCCGCCGCACCCTGCTCGACCTGGTGCTCGACTACAAGCTCAATGGCCGCGAGCGGCGCCTGCGGATCCGCCCACAGTCGCCGCTGATCGGCCATACCCTGGGCGAGCTGGAGCTGCGCACCCGGCATGGCGCCAACGTGATCGGCATCGAGCGCCAGCACAAGTTCACCACCCGGGTGATTGCCGCCGATTCCAGCACCGTGCTGCACCAGGGCGATGTGCTGCTGCTCGACCTGTTCGCCAACCGCGACGACCTGCGCAGCCTGTGCCAGACCATGCAGCTGGAGCCGTTGCACTTCAAGGCGGCCTATTTCATCGACCAGTCCCAGGAGCTGGGCATGGCCGAGGTTTCCCTGCCGCCAGGCTCCAAGCTGATCGGCAAGAGCATCCTCGAACTGGCCTTTCGCACCCGCTACGACCTCAACGTGGTCGGCCTGCGCCGTGATCAGGCGGCGATCGAGGAGCAGTTGGTGGAAGAAAAGCTGCGCCTGGGTGACACCCTGCTGGTGGTCGGCCCATGGAAGGCCGTGCGCCTGCTGCAGAGCCAGCCCAAGGACTTTCTGGTGCTGAGCCTGCCGGCCGAGATCGACCAGGTTGCCCCGGCCCGCACCCGCGCGCCTTATGCGTTGATCAGCCTGGCGGTGATGGTCGGGCTGATGGTCAGCGGCGCGGTGCCCAATGTGATTGCCGCGCTGATCGGCTGCCTGCTGATGGGCGCCGGGCGCTGCATCGACATGAACAGCGCCTACCGGGCCATCCACTGGCAAAGCCTGGTGCTGATCGTCGGCATGCTGCCGTTTGCCCAGGCCTTGCAGAAAACCGGCGGCATCGACCTGGCAGTAGGCGGGCTGGTCAGCGTGCTCGGCGGCGCCGGGCCGATCGCCATGCTGGCCTGCCTGTTCATGGTCACGGCGGTGATCGGCCTGTTCATCTCCAACACCGCCACCGCGGTGCTGATGGCACCGGTGGCGATCAGCACGGCCACGCAACTGGGCCTGTCGCCCTACCCGTTCGCCATGACCGTGGCCCTGGCGGCCTCGGCGGCGTTCATGACGCCGGTGTCCTCGCCGGTGAACACCCTGGTGCTCGGCCCCGGCCAGTACCGCTTCGGCGACTTCGTCAAGGTGGGTGTGCCGTTCACCTTGCTGGTGATGGTGGTGACGGTCTTGATGGTGCCTTGGTTCTTTGGTTTGTAGGACAATCCTGCACGCAATGGTGGCATTTGGATATTATCCCTACAGATCGCGGCAGATTGACATCAAGTACCCTGTACAAACACACTGAGGTGTCATTGCCCCAGGTGCCTACAGCCGTTGTCCTGGATTTCGTCTCCGCTTGTCGGTCGAGCCTATGGTTTTTCCAGCACAATCGCGCCTGTTGCCCTATTTTGCACTGTTCGGCCTGACCTTCGCCCTCACCGTGGGCGGCATCCTGGCCCGGCCGATCGAATCCTTGTCGTTGTTCTGGCCGGTGAATGCGGTGCTGGCCGGCGTGCTGCTGCGCTATCCGCGCCAGGCCGGGGTGATCGGCTTCGCCCTGGTGTGGCTGGCGATGGTCGCGGCCGACTTTCTGTGCGGGAGTGCCTGGGCGCCCGCCTTGTGGCTGAACCTGGCCAACCTGGGCGTGGTGGTGACCGTGTGGTTGCTGCTGTCACGCCTGCCCCGCCTGCACCGGCGCATGCGCAGCCCGTATGGCGTGCTGAGCGTGTTCGGCGCCTGCGCGGCGGGCGCCATGGTGGCGGCGAGCCTGGCCTGCGTGGTGGCCGCGCCGTGGTTCGAGCAGTCCCTGCGCACGACCTGGCTGGCCTGGTTCAGCGAACAGTTCTCGACCAGCGTGCTGGTGCTGCCGGTGTTGCTGACCGCGCCTTCGGCCCGGGCATTGCTGCGCAGCAATCAGGCGATCCGCCTGGCGCCGCTGCTGGTGCTGCTGGGCTCGCTGGCGTTTAGCATCGGCTTTGGCGGGCCTGGGGCCATCGCCTTCCCGATCGCCGCCCTGCTCTGGTGCGCCTGGACCTACTCACCCTTCCTGGTTTCGCTGCTGACGCTCACCGCCGGCAGCACGCTGATCGTTGCCGTGGCGCAGAACCTCATGCACTTCAGCGTGCCGCAGAGCGAGCCTGGGGTCACCACGCTGATGTCGGCGCGCCTGGGCATCGCCATGCTGGTGCTTGGGCCGCTGGTGGTCGCCTGCGTCAGCCAGGCCAACCGCAGCCTGCTCGCGCGCCTGGCGCACCAGGCCACCATCGATCACCTGACCGGCGTGCTCACCCGCAGCGCCTTCACCCGCCGCGCCAACGCCCTGCTCGAAAGCCGCCAGCAGCATGCCCAGGCCGTGCCGCTGACCTTGATGATGCTCGACATCGACCATTTCAAATCGATCAACGACCGCTACGGCCATGCCGTGGGTGACCAGGTACTGCGCCACTTCGCGCGCACCCTGCAAGACCAGCTGCATGAGGACGAACTGCTGGCGCGCATGGGCGGCGAAGAATTCGTGGTGATCCTCCCAGGCCTGGCGCCAGACCGCGCGCAGTTCACCGCCGAACGCCTGCGCCGGGCGGTGCAGGACCTGCATGTGGTGCACGGCGATGCGCGCCTGCAGATTACCGTGAGCATCGGCCTTGACGGCTGCGCCGCCGACACCGAGGCGCCGAGCCTGGACGTGCTGATGGCGCGCGCCGACCACGCCCTCTACCGCGCCAAGGCCCACGGGCGCAACCGCGTCGAGCAGGCCGAGGCGCAGCGCCAGGTGGTGTGACTCAGCCGGCCAGCAAATCCCAGGACAGCTTGGCGATCAGCACGCACAACAGCACCAGGAACAAGCCGCGAACGAACCCGGCGCCCTTGCGCACCGCCAGCCAGGTGCCGGTCAGGGCGCCGAGGATGTTGCACGCGGCCATTGGCAAGGCGATGGCATACAGCACGTTGCCAGACGGCACGAAGAACACCAGCGCCGCCAGGTTGGTGGCGATGTTGACTACCTTGGCCGACGCCGAGGCGTGCAGGAAGTCCAGGGCGAAGAAGCGGATGAACAGGAAGATCAGGAAGCTGCCGGTGCCTGGCCCGAACAGGCCATCGTAGAAGCCGATGGCGCCGCCGATCAGCACCGCCAGGCACTGCTCCTTGCGGCCGATCTTGGCCGGGGCGTGCAAGGTGCCGAAGTCCTTCTTGCAGAAGGTGTAGATGGCCATCAGCACGATCATCACCAGCACCGCCGGGCGCATCACGCTGGGCGGCACCAGCGACACCGTGGCAGCCCCTGCGAACGACATGACGAAGGCACTGACGGCCGCCGGCACGATCAGGCCCCAGTCCAGGGTCACCTTGCGGATGAACGATCGCGCGGCAAAGGCCGTGCCGCACACCGACGCCAGCTTGTTGCTGCCCAGCAAGGCCGCCGGTTGCGCGCTGGGCAGCACGTTGAACAGTGCCGGGATCTGGATCAGCCCACCGCCTCCCACGGCGGCATCGATCAGGCCGGCGGCGAAGGCGAACAGGGAAAGTACGGCGA